>NZ_CAWUDL010000030.1:0-69556 GCF_963920945.1 Anabaena sp. CCY 9402-a | reverse complement strand
ATGAGTAATGAGTAATGAGTAATGAGTAATGAGTAATGAGTAATGAGTAATGAGTAATGAGTAATGAGTAATGAGTAATGAGTAATGAGTAATGAGTAATGAGTAATGAGTAATGAGTAATGAGTAATGAGTAATGAGTAATGAGTAATGAGTAATGAGTAGTAAGTAGTGAGTAGTGAGTGCTGCGTTGGTAAACAAGTAAAAGCTTACGCAAAGGCGGACACTTGCATGGGTGGGTTTCCCTACCTGTACGCGGAGCGTGTCATAGACAGACGCTCCGAGTACCCTTCGGGGTGAATCCTACGGATACGCTACGCGTTCACGCAGAGAGTATCTGAGGGTCTTGGCACTTTTTTGTGAAGTTTCTGCGGTTGAGTATCTCAAATTACTGCCAAGAGAAAGAAGTCGAAATTTTGTAGAAATGGTAATTTTAGGATCTATGCTTTTAGCAACTAAATAATCTGTCATTTTTATGAGTCGTTCCGCTTGCCTTATTTTTAACCCGGTGGCTGGACAGGGTAATCCAGAGTTGGAATTGGCACAAATTCGGGCAATATTAGAACCGGAAATTACTTTAGATATTTACTTGACAACAGAAGAGATTGGCGGCGATGAGTTAGCAAAGGCGGCAATCCAGCAGGGAGTAGATTTAATTATTGCTTCTGGAGGGGATGGGACTTTATCGGCGGCGGCTTTGGCTGTGGCGGGTACTGATATTCCCTTCGGGATTATTTCACGGGGAACGGCTAACGCTTTTGCCGCAGCTTTAGGAATACCTGATGCTATTGATGTGGCTTGTCGGATAATTTTACAAGGCATCACCCGTGATATAGACATTGCCTATTGTAATGATCTGCCGATGATTCTATTAGCAGGGATTGGTTTCGAGGCAGAAACTGTGGAAATGGCAGACAGGGATGCTAAAAAACGCTTTGGGATGATGGCGTATGTCCTCGCCGGTATTCAACAGCTAAGAGAGTTAGAAATCTTTGATGTCGAGATTGAAACTGAAGACAAAATTATTAAAACTAGTGCTTCGGCGGTAACGGTGGCTAATGCAGCACCCCCAACTTCAGTGTTAGCACAGGGGCCGGCTGGGATTATTTATGATGATGGGTTACTAGATTTGACAATTGTAGCTCCTAATAACAAAGCAGGAGCGATCGCAGCTACCTATCATTTGTTTCAAACCGCCTCTGCTGGAAATGCCGCCGAACGAGATGATATTGGCTATTTACGAGCTAAACAATTTAAAATCACGACTGTTCCGCCACAAAAGGTAGTGGTTGACGGTGAAGTAGCCGGCACAACGCCAATTGAAATTAAATGTGTTCCCGCAGCTTTAAAGGTATTTGTCCCATCAATACCCGAAGAGAAACTACTAGAGAAACTGGAAGGGCTGCCGAATTTGCAGATTGAAATGAAAGAGTGAGGGAGTGGTAAGTGGAAAATGGAGATTAGAGGTTCAAACTTTAGTTTAAAAATGTGAGATTGATCATTATAAACATAAATATTTGAGTTCTGAACTAAAATGTCCTCATGTAGAACCGAAATATTCTCACGCAGAACTAGAGTATTTTCATTTCAAACAGGAATATTCTTATCTAGACATAGAATGTTTTCATTTCAAACAAGAATATTCTCGCTTAGAACTAAGATATTCTCATTTAGAACTAAAACATTCTCGTTCAAACCTCTCTGATTCCCACTCCCCATCACTAAAAAGGAGTAAATTCAATTGAAACTCGTCCACGATCCTCCAATAGCTAAGAAAATCCGGAAGATGCAGCAACGGGTACGTTGGCAAGACTCGTTAATTTTAGAACGGAAGATTGATCAAACTCGTCTATGTCTGGAGGATGGACAAGCTGATGAGAGGGAATTCTCTTTTTTAGTCGTGGGTGATAGTGGTTCTGGTAAACATAAGGGACACAACCCCCAACGAGAGGTAGCAGAATTGATGTTACCCCATCATCAGGAATGTCGTTTTTTGCTACACACAGGAGATGTAATTTATTTGGTAGGGTCGAGTGAATATTATCACCAAAATTTTATTCAACCTTACCGAGAATTACTTGTGGGTGGGGAGCATCCTAAAAAGGTTGCTTACGACGATATGGTGTTTAAGTTACCAGTCCTCCCCGTTCCTGGTAATCATGATTACTATGAGTTACCGCTATTGTTGAGTTTGCTATCGGTGTCAACTTTACCGATGCGATACATATTGCGATCGCGCTTAGATATAGATATTGGTTTGCATGGTTCAGGGGTTGGGAATGCTTACGCTAAGGCTTTTCTCGACTATCTCCAAAGGTTTCGCCTACCAGGAGAATTACCCCACCATTTAGATCAACACTACACCGCTACCACCGACACAGGCCGCGCTCTTGCCTATAAACCAGGATATTTCACCCGCTTACCTAATCGATATTACACTTTTCGCTATGGTGGGATTGATTTTTTTGCCCTTGACTCCAACACATTTAATCAGCCGCAGCCTTTACCAAAAACCAAAAAAGGTGATAGCGATCGCCAAATATTAGCTAGTCGTCAGCAAGATTTAGAACGGGAGAAGATGCAAATTATTGAATCTTCCGCGAAATTAAACGCCGATAACCCTAACGAAGCGGAACAATTAGATGATTTCCACTATAAATTATCCCAAATTGAGGAAATTATTGTTGATATCGACAAGCAGCTAAACACTGATCAAGCACCGCAGACTGACACCGAACAATTAGACTGGCTCAAACAGAGATTAATTGCATCTTGGCATAACTCAGAAGTGCGAGGAAGGGTAATTTACTTTCATCACCCACCGTATGTAACAGAGGCGACAAAATGGCAACAGGCGCAGACTTTGGTAATTCGCAGCCGCCTGCGTGGGGTACTAGATGCAGTGGCTAAAGAAATAGGTGCGCTCAATCAAGGGCAACCTTTGGTAGATTTAGTCTTAAATGGTCATGCCCATTGCTTAGAATACCTAAAAACTCTAGATACTGGACACGCTGATGCTAATATAAACTGGCTCGTTTGTGGCGGTAGTGGTTATAGTTTGCGTCGCCAGCGTACTGAGGGAGCAGATTTAAGTGAAGCTTGGGGAAATGAAGAAAGATTAATAGCGCGATCGCATCTTTTTCTTGGTCGTAATGGACAAGGTTCACAGAAACGCCGCCCTTATTCTTGTGTGCGAATTGATGTCAAAGGCGATGAGCGACCCCAGTTTATTGTTCGTCCTTTAGTAGCAGAATGGTATCAGCGTCAATGGCATAATTATGAGCTAACACCATTAATTCTTTAATATTTTTTCAGTAAATTCACTTAAGAAAACAGTAAATCTCGGCAACAAGCCCAAGCATATCTGCAAATGATTAATCAAGCCTGTAGAGACGGTGCGATGCAGCGTCTCTACTTTGTTTTACACCAGAGATAAGGAATAGACCTGACCATCAATTAATAGTCTGGTAATACCCTTGGCTTGTAAATGGGTGCGAGCCTTATGCAGCATCTTACTATCAGGGACTTTAATCACGCGATCGCGTTTGGTAGAAAAACGCTTGGCAACTCGGTGATTATCAAACACAGGTAGAGTTCTTTGCTGGTTTTCTAAGCTAGGAATTTGTCCTAAATCACCAAAATCCTTGAGTGGTCTGGTAATTAATTCCGAGGAGCGGTCAATTACCAAATAACAAGTTTTGGGTAAAGCTGCTACCGATAATGGTAAGACCTGAACGGGTATTTCTCCCATTCTACGTCTGCTTACAAGAGGTCTTGGCTGTTCAAAATACTCTTCGTCCTCCTCGTAATCGTCTTCATCTTCTAAATCGTCTTCTAAATCCTCCTCATCGTCCAAATCCTCAGACTCGTCTAACAAATCTTCTCCCAGCATTCTGGCAATAGCAGTTACGTCAGATTTGTCATCCTCTAATAAAGGAATGGGAATACTGGCTATTTCCTGCGGCTGTTCTACTGGAATTTCTAATTGCTTGACGATTGGTTGCTTGGGCTTTGGTTTGACCTCTGCTTCTGTGACAGCGCGTTTTCGTACTCTTCTGATAGGGTGGGTTTGCTTGTCTTCCTCTTCTTGCTCTGGTGACGCTACTGGCTGTTCTACCTGCTTTGGTTGCTCAACTTCAGGAGATTTTAAACGTGGTTTTTCCTGACTTTTAGCTGGTACTTCTGGCTCTGGTTGAACAAAAGCAGGTACTTGTTCATAACTGACTTGCGCTCTACCTTCAGGAGTCCTCGCCGCACGTTTTAATGAAACGAGGTATTCGTACTCATCTTCCGGCAAGGTACTTTTTAGCAGGCGGCTAATTGTGGAGTTACTCACGTCATAGCGTTCTGCTAAAGTTGAGGTTGTTTCCGCAGTCTCTCGATATAGTTTGAGAATTTCTTGTTTGTCAGGATTTGTTAATTTTCTCACGGTAGACACCAATGTTTTCTATGCTCGTTTTCTTGTGCGCTCCCGCCTAGTCCGGCTTAATGAGGCGTCATATTCTAGGGCTGCGCCCATACCAAATAACACTCCACTAAACACCCAAAACACTTCTAAGATTTCTCCACTTTGATAATTTGGACCCTGGGCGTATTTAAACCACATATCTGCAATGTAGAGCGAAAACGCGGCCGCTGCAATCATTCTCCAGGATTGGGCAACTCGCCCCCCCCAAAAAGCTAATAGCAGAATGGTAGCGATAATTAACAGCAGGACATCGCTAACTATGTAAAACCAGTTCAAACCCACTACTAGCAATTCTTCTGAGTTGGTTGCTTGCTGCATAGAAATCCACCATGCCAACAAACTACCAAAGACTCCAATTGCTAATACAATGAGCCATTGCCATTTTTCTAGATTAATTCGTCTAGCAGCTACTGCTAAAATCATGCCTACGCCTAGGGATATATAACTTAATACAAAAAACACGTCGCCAATAGACGCATCCGGTTCATCTTTTAAAACTATTTCTGTGTATCCAAAAAATATCCCTCCTAGGACATAAGAAATCATACCTATGGCAATGGCTAGCCAGACGTTTCGACTACTAACAATCTGTTGACTACGCCAATTCCTTAAGCATAAAATCCCAGCACCCAGATAAGCTAACGCTTCAAAAATATTTGTACCAATCACGTACCACTCGGCACGGGTTTCTACACCATCAGATCCAGGAACTTTGGCACTGAATAATAGAAAGTATAGCAGTGCCAGCACTCCCCAGCCAATACTAGCCAAAACTATTTTCTGGGTAGTAAACAGGGATTTGCTCAGGGGCGGTGAATTTTTGTAAGAACTATTCATAGGATTTAACTAAATGCACTCTGGTAAAATTTTGATCTGCAAGAACTTCTATAATCACAATTGTAAGCAAATAGCAACTATCCATAGTTACTTGTTTTGCAACAAGTTTTATGCTATTGCCACAGTTTACTTAGTGAAGATTGATTTAGCCAGGATATAAATAGCGATCGCTCTCCTTCTGGCATATCCTGTAAGTGATTGGCTACTTGATGGGCAAAATTGGCATTACCAAAATAAGTTTTCCCTAGTTTATGTAGTTCTTGTAAGAAACAAACTACATGATTTTCTTTCCAGGGAGGAAGTTTCGCGGATTCAAGGGGGTTATTAGCTACTAAGTATTTCACAGCCTCAACAGAACTAGTCTCAGGAAACTGCTGCTGTTTCAGGACTTCCGCAATATCTTTTTCAAATAATGAAGCTTGCTTTGTCCCCAAGAAATCTTCAATATCCATGTGAACGGCTTGCAACAGCAAAATACTAGCCTGGATAAAAGTGCCGTTTTTGCTATGTCCGCCAGTATCATTATCTATTTGGTCTAAGCGTACCTTACCCCAGACGCTAAAGCGTTCCGGTTCTTCCAACAAGACGCAAGCCTTACCCCGATGATCGGTTAATTCTCTCCACAAAGTTCTTGCTTCTTCTTCTTGTCCAGCTTTGAACACACTAATCAAGCGAAAAGTCTGCCCCTGGTAATGGAGAATCGGCACTTGCTGATCCTTTTTTGGGTGCTGAATGCTTGATATTTCAACATCCTGCCGTTTCAAAATAAACATGGCACTAGCAAATAACTCCTCACAGGGGCTTTGTAGATATGCGATTTATAATCTGATTTGGCAACATCGCCAATAGTGCGATTACTTACGTGGTGTAGGCGATCGCCATCAACACGCAAATAACTTCTAGCTAATTAATAGCCGCTTCGTTGCGTTTTTAGTCTAAATTGACTAACTTGCGCCTAGAATCTTAGCCCTACCAGCCGTAAATCTGCAATTTTTTAATTGCTTATTAGTAGAGGTAACGATATAATCGTCTATATGGCTCTCAAAAAAGCCTGAGTATTCACTTGGGCGCGTAACTCAGTTGGATAGAGTATCCGCCTTCTAAGCGGACTGTCGCAGGTTCGAGCCCTGCCGCGCCTGTTGCCAGTAAATATGAACCTTCAAACACTGTAAAGCAGTTTCGTAGTCCTGTATCAAAAGGGTTCATTGTAAAAAAGTAAGAATATGTTGAGCAGTGATTTTTGGCTGTTCTAAATGGGGTATATGACCACAATTCGCAATCCAAATTAACTGACTGTGAGGAATGGCACGTTTAAATCTTTTCGCATCTTCAGTTCCTAAAATTTTGTCACTATCACCCCATAAAATCAAAGTTGGTTGCTGAATTTCTACCAGTTTTTTAAATCGAAAAGCACTATAACCGCCGCTTTTTGTAAAATTAATTAAAGCCGACGACCAATTTGTCATTTCTAGATGTAATGCACCGCAGCATAGAGCATCAACTGAAGCTAAAGTGATATCTTTATAAGCAGCACGAGAAACGCGATCGCGTACTTTCAGACTCCGCAAAAAATTAGTAGCCCAGGCATCCAAGGGCGGAAACATCAATTTAGTTAACGGTGGACCCCCCTTCAACCCAGCACTGTCAATTAACACTAACTTTTTGACAACTTCTGGGTAAGTGAGAGTAAAATCAATCGCCGCCGCGCCTCCCATCGATGCACCCACTAAAATCACTGGTTGGTTAATCAGGGTTTTCCAGAAATAATACAGGTGGGTTTTAATAGCAATAGGGTTAAATAATATTCCTGAAAGTCTGTCTGTAAATCCAAACCCTAATAAATCCACTGCCCAAGTTTCATTTTCTTGCGCTAGCAATGGTAAAAGCCGCCGAAATTCTAAAACAGAACTATCGAAGCCATGAATTAATAATATTGGTGTACCACCACTACCTTGACGTACATAAGTTGTGGTTATGGGTAAATTAATTAAGGGCGTGGCGATCGCGTGAGTTTGAATACTTTGAGCAAAAGCGATCGAGCTAGGTTCTGTCAGTTGTTCAACGGTAGTAGGTAAGAAACTAGGAAACATCGTCAATAGTCAATAATAAAGAGTATCTTAAGCAGATTACCTGAACTTTGGTAGCGATCGCACAGGTGACAATTTAGCCCGTTCATGAGATTATAGTCAAGCAGAAATCAAACCTCCTCAGACCTTTGACATTTAAATTCTGCAACGCCAGAAAAATATCTCCTTTGTCAAAAAAGGGACAAAGACTCGTAAAATTAATATTACTTATTACTGATAGGAGCTAATGCCATGCCAATGGCTGTTGGCGTAATTGAGACTTTGGGTTTTCCAGCTGTGCTGGCAGCCGCAGATGCAATGGTTAAATCTGCCGCAGTTACCCTGGTGTATTATGGTCAAGCGGAAAGCGCACGCTTGTTAGTTGCTGTTAGGGGTCATGTTTCTGAAGTCCAAACAGCAGTTGCAGCTGGGATTGAAGCTGGTGAACAAGCTTACGGTGGTGAAGTCATCACCCATTACATCATTCCTAATCCCCCGGAAAACGTGGAAACTATTTTACCCATACACTTCACCCAAGAATCTGAGCCTTTCCAAATGTTCTAAGCAATTTCATCAGCATAATTTGTAGCAAAAATGCGTACAATTCACTGATAAACCCACAACCTCATACTTTTATTCATACAGGAGATTACTAATGTCACTACAGGCAGTTGGAGCGTTAGAAACTAAGGGTTTTCCTGCTGTATTAGCCGCAGCAGACGCAATGGTCAAAGCTGGCCGAGTTACCCTAGTTGGGTATATCAGAGTAGGTAGCGCGCGTTTTACCGTCAATATTCGGGGAGATGTTTCTGAAGTTAAAACGGCGATGGCGGCTGGGGTGGAAGCTGTAGAAAAGGTTCATGGTGGAACTCTAGAATCTTGGGTAATTATTCCCCGTCCCCATGAAAACGTTGAAGCCGTGCTGCCAATTGGCTACACCGAAGCAGTTCAACAATATCGGGATTCTGTAGAAAACCCTATCGTCCGAGCATCTAACAGACGTTAGAGCAACTTTACAGGATGAGTATAGAGTAGCAGGGGAGCAGGGGAGACTTAAATCAGTCAACAGTTATCAAGTGACTGATAACTGATAACTAATAACTGTTGATGCCCAATGCCCCGCACCGCAATTTAAAACCTGAGTTAAAGATTTTATTGCCTTAACTGGGCAAAAGATTTCTACATTAAAATGAGCCTGATAGTCTACGCACAAGAAATATTACAAAATTTTCTAATTTTCAAAGGAAAGTTCGTCAGATGAAACTTTTACGGTGCAAACAGCGTCTTTGGGGAAGTAAATTCCAGTAAATCCTCCAAATAATCGTAAAATGTCATTTTTTACCCCCCCTTTTCCAGAAAGGCGCATCTTCTACTTTTTATGTCTTTTTACAGAAAGTATACAAAACTTTAACTTGGGTTAAATACAGGGAAATGCTTGATGTACCGTAATTTCCGGTACTTACCAACTAACGATCAAGATAGTTCTGAGTAAATTCCTGCATAAAGTTAGTGAATTTAGACGTAATAACAATGGAATCGCTGAAAAGTCTTCATCAAGATGAAGGACTCACAAGCAAGTGCTAGCTAATCATTTGAGTGGGATGAAAGGGGGTTGTGATGCAAACTTTAAAACAGGGTTTCGAGGAGCGCAATCTCGCTATGGTAACGGAAGCAGAAAAACTAGCGCAATTTTGGCACAAGCGGCTAGCTGCGGAGTGTCCAGAACAAAGTGTCGCTGCTAGAGAAAGCATTGTTCTCTGGCTGTTAGGTCGTGATTTACAACGGTTTGATCTGCTCAACCCCAAGGAACTTGGCATTGCTAAACAAGCGATGGAATATCGCTGGAAGATTTTAATTCAACGCTACTTAGGCATAGGACGAGAACGCGCCTATCGCCACCTGATCACTCGCTTAGGGAGTGTAGCGACATTACGGAATAAAATTCAAGTCTGGATTTCCCTGAGTCGCGATCGCCAGCGTAGTGTGATGGATGTCTTGCAAGAAGTGTTGCAAGAACTGCTGCAAAACGATAATTATATGCAGCAACAAATGGCCTATATTGCCGAAATTACCCTAGATAAACGCCTTAAAGATACTTTATTATTTGCCACAACAGAAGAATATTGTTTACGACCAGTACGTAATCAACCATTGTTGGTGTATCGTTTTGTCAACTATCTCCGCCGTTCTCAACGTGGTGGTTTAACCCAAGTACCTGGTAGTGACTTAGTACGGCTAGTTTCTGAAGAAGTGTTAACCGATGACAGCGATAATCGAGTTAACTTGGTAGATAATCAGGCGATCGCAGAATATCAAGAAGCACAGCAAATAGAAGAACAACAGGCACTCCGGCAAACAGTCCAACAAGAATTTGCCAATTATTTACAAGAAAACTTAGGTAACGAAGCAGTAGACTGGCTAAAACTCTACCTCCAAGGCAAATCCCAAGATGAAATAGCCAAGAGACTAAACAAGCCCATCAAAGAAATCTACCGACTGCGCGAAAAAATTAGCTATCACGCTGTCCGTGTTTTTGCCCTCAAAGATAAACCAGAACTCGTAAATAATTGGTTATCAATTTCCTTACAAGAAAATAATTTAGGTTTAACCACAAGCCAATGGCAGCAACTTGATCAAAAGTTAACTCCCATAGGTAAGCAAATCTTAGATTTAAGGAAAGCTGGGAACTCTATAGAAGCCGTAGCCGAACAATTGCAACTCAAACCCCATCAAGTTATGGGTGAATGGACAAAAGTCTATCTAGCGGCGCAAGCTATCAGAACTCAAGAGTGAGTGGTGAGTGGTAGCGGGGCGTTGAGCAGCGTTCTGAGTGCTTGAAAATTCTACCTTGTCTCTCCTACCCTCTTCCCCTACTTGGTAGTTAATTTTTACTTTGAACAATTTAATAAGTATATTTATTTACTGCTAACTAGCTAAGAGCAACATAGAATATAAAAAAAACACCAAACCAGCAAACCTATGTGGTCTCCAGAGGGTAAAGCAGCTGATACCAGAGTAAGTAGACAGGAAATGCTACACACAAATCCCAGTATTTGGGAGCAAGAACCAGAACGTGAACAAATATTTGAACTGATTGATAGCCTATTATCCTTTGAAGCTTGTTTATACCACCAAATACTGCCTTTAAGGTTAGAAAACAAGCAACTATTGCTAGGTATGGTTCATCCACAGGATAGCGGGGCTTTAGATTATGTGAATCGCATTGTGTCCTATGTCAATTACACAATGATGACCCAGGATATTCCCATCGAAACTCACCGCAGCATCCTCTCAGTCTATCTCAGCTACAAAAATACATTTACCCCGGACAACCAACCGGCAGAAGAAGCAAACACCAACACTAATTTAGAACAGCATCCCCATCACAAAACTGCGGGAATTGATATTGCACCCCCATCCTTAGAAAACAAATATTCCGCAAATACTCATCAACCTTCTGAAAAACAGATAAATAGTTCTGCTCAAACTCCCAGCGTTA
Source organism: Anabaena sp. CCY 9402-a (assembly GCF_963920945.1). NCBI lineage: Bacteria > Bacillati > Cyanobacteriota > Cyanophyceae > Nostocales > Nostocaceae > Anabaena > Anabaena sp. CCY 9402-a. Next base: position 58,689 of record NZ_CAWUDL010000030.1, on the reverse strand, counting down.
CTCCTCCTATTAAAAATCAGCCAGAAGAAAATGTGAGTTTCAACGATGTGACTGTTTTGCAGTTGCACCCTCCAGAAGTATTCACCTCTATAGAATCACTGGCAAGTTTACCACCTAAGAAATTACTAGAAGAATTACTAGCGCGAGTCTTAAGCGGAGGGATTGGCCGCCTGTATTTAGAAAGACAACCCTATCAAGGAAGAATTATCTGGAGCGATAACGGTATCTTGCAATCAGTCTTAGAAGATATACCTTTATCTATTTTTCAAGGGGTACTGAATGAATTGAAGCGTTTTGTGGCTTTGCCTGTAACCAGACACGCAGAACCAAGGCAAATAGAAAAAGAATGCTTGTATCAACAAACGCGTGTGTTATTACGCATTCGAGTAATGCCAGGAAGCTATGGCGAAGAAGCTACATTACAAGTTTTACGAGGAGCGGCTTTAAAATTCTATCAACAGCAACAGTTAGTTTATCTTAGCCAAGATGTTATAGGAATTTCTCAACAACTCAGCCATAAATTACACGAATTAAACCAACGACTCTTGCTCAATCCAGTCCTCAAATCAGAAGAATCAGAAGCCATTGCAGCTCTGACACGATTAATGGAAAATTTAGACCAACAAATCAAAATACTGACAGCAAATAAACATCTGCCAATTTGAAACTCCTCGGTCGGAAGGAGTCAATCTGCAACTATGTTGTTGTTTCTCAGGGGTTTTCAGCCAGAGTCCCCCATAAAGTGTCAGTGAAACCTCTGATTGCGATTTTCTATCCAATTGTTATGTTGTAATGACAATACAGACTATCTTTTTAAGAAGTTATAGTTACAATTATTACAAACTTTCTGCCTTCATCTGTAGCCAGATTGTGGCTTTAAGACTTAAAAATAGCTAGCTTTATTTTCCATTCCCAAATTTATTTTTAGTAGATATTTCATGCAGACCGAGGTTTTTAGTGAAATCTTCCCTTTGTTGAGTACAGCCAACCCACAAACCCTAGAGTGGCTGCTCAACGTTGCCATTGAACACGAATACCCAGTTGGAAGGGCGGTTTTAATGGAAGATGCTTGGGGTAACGCAGTTTACTTTGTAGTTTCTGGCTGGGTGAAAGTCAGGCGTACCTGTGGAGAAGATTCTGTAGCTTTAGCGATTTTGGGTAAGGGCGATTTTTTTGGAGAAATGGCAATTTTGGATGAATCTCCCCGTTCAACAGATGTTATTGCCCTTTCTACCGTAAAATTGCTCAGTATTTCCAGAGAACGCTTTATTCAAATACTGTTTAAAGATCCCCAGTTACATCATCGGATGTTGCAATTAATGGTGCGGCGATTGCGACAAATTAACCAACGGTTACAAATTAGGTCTTCACCACCTGCGGTCAAACTGGCTCATACGTTGGTAAGTTTAGGGGAAAGCTATGGCCATGAATCTGAAACTGGTAAGGAAATTTTGAATATTCCTTTTAAGGATTTAGCTGAAGTGACAGAAATTGGTGTGGAAGAAACGACTAAAATTATGGAAAAACTACACGAAAAAGGTTGGATAGAAATTGACCATACTAACAATATTGTGTATCTTATCAACTTCAAACAGTTGGTGAATTTAGCTGGTAAAGTCTAATAATTGCTACTTCTTAAGCATTGATTCATCAAGTAAATATAAAATTTTTATTAATTATTAATGCAAATAACCCACAAAGAATTTAATGTTTACTTTATAAATAACCTCTGAAGAAGCAGTGTTTTGTTAAGCTAAGTCAGGTGGGCGAGTCCTTAGTTCCGATATGGCAAGCATTAGTGAGCTTAATCTGGGTTAATTTTCGCCAGATTGGCTCTATCTATTGTAGTAAATGGCGTTGCTGCATACTTAAGTGCTGAGTCTAACGTTGTTAACTATTGACTATTGACCATGAACTATTAACTATTAACTATGGACTGACTTTTGACTGAGAACTTATCACTCTTAACTACAGATGACTGAAGCAACAGCACCTCGTATCGATATTGACGTCCAGGAAACCGTGCCGACGATTTATTATCAGGTGGCAATGCCACAACCAGAAACGCATCTATTTGAGGTTAGTTTACAAATTGTAAACAATACATCATCAATTCTTGACTTAAAAATGCCGGTATGGACACCAGGATCATACTTGGTGCGGGAATATGCCAAAAATCTACAAGATTTTGCAGTTTTTGCAGGAGACAAGCCTTTAAGTTGGCGTAAGATTAGCAAAAATCACTGGCAGATCAACACAAATAATGTATCAGAAGCAACTATAAGTTACCGTATTTTTGCAAATGAGCTATCGGTAAGAACCAATCATTTAGATGCTACCCACGGCTATTTTAATGGTGCAGCCCTGTTTTTGAGACTGCTGGGATGCGATGATCGACCAATCCGTATTACTGTCATACCACCGTATCCCCAATGGCAAGTAACTACTGCTTTACCAACAATCGGTGAGCAGTCTAATACTTTCTATGCTGCCGATTTTGATACCTTGGTGGATAGCCCTTTTGAAGTAGGTGAGCATCAGCTGTATCACTTTGATGTGTTAGGAAAACCTCACGAACTAGCAATTTGGGGACAGGGCAATTTTCAAGTACAGCCACTAATTAGCGATATTCAAAAAATTATCCAAGTGGAAGCCCAGATGTTTGGCGGCTTGCCTTACGATCGCTACATCTTTTTGCTGCATTTATTTGCTCAAGCCTATGGAGGTTTGGAGCATAAAAATTGTTGCTCTTTGATTTATCAACGGTTTGGATTTCGCACTCAGGATAAATATGAACGCTTTATCCAATTACTAGCACACGAGTTCTTCCACTTATGGAACGTCAAGCGCATTCGCCCCAAAGCCTTAGAGGTGTTTAATTACGACCAGGAAAGCTATACACCGTCTTTGTGGTTTTGTGAGGGGACGACTAGTTACTATGACTTGTTAATTCCTTTAAGGGCAGGAATTTATGATGCTAAATCGTATCTAAATTATTGGAGTAAGGAGATTACTAGGTTTTTGACGACACCAGGGCGGAAAGTACAATCCCTGGCTGAGTCGAGTTTTGATGCTTGGATTAAACTCTATCGTCCAGATGCTAATAGTGGCAATTCTCAAATCTCCTACTATTTGAAGGGAGAAATGGTGTCTTTGTTGCTAGATTTGCTCATTAGAGCGCGGCATTGCAATCAGCGTTCTCTGGATGATGTGATGCGACGAATGTGGCATGAATTTGGGCAACCAGAAATTGGCTACACACCACAACAGTTGCAGGCAGTTATTGAGTCTGTAGCAGAAGTAAATTTGGCGGAGTTCTTTGAGTGCTACATTGATGGTACGGAAGAATTACCATTTAATCAATACCTAGAACCTTTCGGATTATATTTGGTGACAGAGAAGGAGGAAGAGCCTTATTTGGGAATCAAAGTACATACCGACAATGGTAGAGAAATGATTAAATTTGTGGAAGCTGGTTCTCCTGCCCAATTAGCAGGAATTGATGCAGGGGATGAGTTGCTAGCGATCGCAGGTATCAAGGTGACATCTCATCAATTGAGCGATCGCCTCAAAGATTATCAGCCACATGATCCCATTCAGATCACAATATTCCATCAAGATGAACTGCGGACTGTATCTGTTACTCTCGGACAACCACGTCCTATGAAGTATCAGGTACTAGCAATAAAAGACCCCAACTCTATACAGCAAGAAAATTTTGCTGGTTGGTTAGGTATGTCGCTATCTACAATTGGTTAATCGAGATTTTAATTCAGTCAGTCTCTTATTAACTCAGAGGCTGACTGGAAATTATTTTCTATACTCAGTTCTGGCAAACCAATTATGATTTTCAGTAGTAGAATTATTTAATTAGTATATTTATTAATTTGTACTATATTTGTACCCAACCAACTAGTATATTCACTTAACTATCTAACTAATACGAGTTACAACATAGTCACGAGTACGGGAATCAAGAGGCTTGGTAAAAATTTTTTTAGTGATACCAAATTCCACCAAATGTCCAACCCGATATTCATTCAGGTGAAAGAAGGCTGTAAAATCAGATATCCGGGTGACTTGTGATAAATTGTGGCTAATAACCACTATTGTTAGTTCAGAGCGTAAACGTAAACTTTGGATCAAGCTCTCCACCTTCATACTAGCGATGGGATCAAGACCAAAACACGGCTCATCCATTAAAATGACTTTTGGCTTAACAGCTAAAGCACGGGCAATACAAAGTCTTTGTTGTTGACCTCCAGAAAGGTCTAAAGCAGACTTATGCAGTTTATTTTTTAACTCATCCCACAGATCAGCATCTTTGAGTGCTGATTCGACAATACCATCTATCTCTAATTTGGGACGCCATCCCACTATTTTGATCCCATAGGCAACATTATCATAAACACTCATGGGAAATAGATTCGGTTTGGAAAAAACTATACTCACTTGTCGGCGTAATCGATTTAAATTGACTCGACGTTCATAAATATTTTGATTAAAAAATTCCACTCTACCTTCAACTCTTACTTCTTTTTCTGATTCGTTCATCCGATTGAGAGATTTCAAGAAGGTAGATTTGCCACAACCACTAGGGCCAATAATTGCAGTGACTTTACTCTGGTAAACATCCATTGACACACTTTCTAGTATTTTTTGGGTGTCGTAATAAAAACTGAAATTTTTGACTCTGATGGCTGGAATTAATTTATTCATGCTGGTAACCCCGGTGTAATAGAGAATGATTCAACACAGCAAAAAACTAAAAGTGATGCTGTTTCACTATTTATGTAGCTAATATTGATTTTGCATAGCTCTGTAACAAGGAAATTAGCATTTAGGCTGGGTTGAATGTAGTTTTTAACATACAGATATGTATATTAAAATCCTGTTCTTTAATCTAGAAAACGTGCTATTATTTCAGTATGTTAAAATCAAGCAAGTAACAAACTAATTAAATTTTTAGACTCATTCATCAGTTGCATTGACAATCACATTGTATTCATTATTTTCAATCATTATCTGAATTATCTTATACTTAGAGACAGTTATGAGGAAATATATTAATGTTATTGCCTGCAACCCATTTTCTTAAGCAAAATTACTGAATAATTTTAAAGCTGGTATCTGAAAAGCACGAAAATTACCTAAATGGGATCAATCTGATAGTATCGACTCAGTCCATAACCTACTACCGACGTGAAGTCAAAATTCACAAAGCTTATAGAATAGGCTTTTTACTTATTTAGTAGCTTGCTTCCTACCAGGGCTATAGTAGCTCTATTTATGCCGTACTGTACTACATACAACTATCTGGAGATTTATCTCAGTATTAATATTACAAAATATATAATTGCTCTACGAGAATATAAATTAAAAACATTGATAAACTGTTACCTAAATATATGCAGAAATTCATCAAAACTTTGTAATTTAGTATTGACAGAATAAATATGAAAAATGAGATTTATCATCATCAAGTTATCCAGAGATATCTGCATTAATAAGATGCTAAAAGCTAATAAATGCTTAAATTTAAAGTTTTTAAGCTCATTAAACCTTAATTAACCCATTGAGTATGTAATTTCTAATAGTCTGACAAATCCACTTTGATGCTTGAAGAGACGTGATAAATCGCTGTCTTCTAAGAAATGCCTTCTTGTTAAAAAATTGCCATGATTAAATGTCAAAGCCTGTTTCACTTCTGTAGCCGTAAGCTCAGGCTTGCCCAATTTTTGCCGTGTCAATGAAATAGCCTTTTAGCCAAAACGCCCGGAAACGTAGTCACGGGTACGAGAATCGAGGGGGTTACTAAAAATTTGAGTTGTAACACCAAATTCGACCATTTGACCAATACGACTTTCATCTGTACTAAAGAAAGCAGTAAAATCAGAGACACGGGTTGCTTGCTGCATATTGTGGGTGACAATAGCAATGGTTAGTTCAGAACGCAAGCTGTGAATCAATTCTTCAACTTTCATCGTAGCGATGGGGTCAAGAGCAGAACAAGGCTCATCCATCAAGAGAACTTTTGGCTTGATGGCTAAAGCACGAGCAATACAAAGTCGTTGTTGTTGACCTCCAGAAAGTCCTAAAGCTGATTGCTCTAGCTTATCTTTAACTTCGCTCCAGAGTGCAGCCCCTTTGAGGGCAGATTCCACAATTTCATCTAATTCTGCTTGCGGTAGCCTGCCTGATATTCTCACACCATAAGCAACATTTTCATAGATGCTCATCGGAAAAGGATTTGGTCTTTGAAACACCATCCCAATTTGGCGGCGGAGTCTATTAATATTGATGCGAGGATCATAAATATTTTGACCGAAAAATTCTACTCTTCCTTCTACTTTGACTGGCCCTTCTAATTCACTAATTCGATTTAGGGTTTTGATAAAGGTAGATTTACCACAACCACTAGGGCCAATAATTGCAGTTACTTGATTCTGGTAAATATCCATTGACACACCTTCAATTGCCTTTGAGGTGTTGTAGTAAAAGCTGAGACTTTTAACTTTAATGGCTGGACTTAATTGATTCATGATGTTAGGGGATGTCACGTCGCTTCGCTCCGAATTCAAAATTAACAATACCCATAAATAAATTTAGGGGCTTGTATTCTTCTTTTTTTAGGTCAGATTTTACGTCATGCTTGAAGTATCAGAGCTAGGATATCTGTATCCTAATGTGAAAATTTTTAGCTTTCTACTTCATCTTTTGCTTACTGGTAACTAAGCGAGAAATGAGGCTAACACACACAACTAAGCTGAGTAAGATGATAGAAGTTGTCCAGACTAGTTGATTTCTTTCGGGATCGGGATCGTTGTAGAGGTTAAAGATTAATACTGGTAGGGAAGCTGTAGGGCTAAGTAATCCGGCTGACCAATCTAGACTAAATAAGGCGGTAAAAATTAGGGGTGCTGTTTCTCCAGCTGCGCGAGCTAGAGCGAGTAGAATACCTGTAGTGATGGCGGGTATGGCAGCTGTTATAACTATGCGAAAAGTAGTTTGGAAGCGTGTTCCTCCTAACGCAGCAGAGGCCAGACGTTGATCTATGGGAATAAGTTTTAAGGCTTCTTCTGTGGTGAGGACGATGATAGGCAGCATGATTGTTGCTAAGGCAAAACCACCTGCGATCGCACTAAATTTTTTAGTCAATAACACTATAACCCCATAAGCGAATATACCCACCACAATAGAAGGAACGCCAGTGAGAATACTAGTAATAAAGCGCACAAATTTAGCAGTGATATTAGTTTGACCAAATTCTGCTAGAAATATGCCTGTTAATAACCCTATGGGAATACTTAATAAAGAACCAATCATCACAACTGTGATTGTGCCTAAAATGGCATTACCAAATCCGTTATCAATTACTGATTTGACAAATAATTCTGTTTTTATGCCGCCGATTCCTCTAGTAATAATTTCCCACAAAATCGAGATTAAAGGAATTAGTGCCAAACCTGATAAGGCAAAGGCCATCACATTCATTAAATATGTGAAAAATAGCCTTCTTGTTGGTAATGGATTATATAATTCTGCTGCTAAAAATTTATCTACTTCAGATTGTTGATAATCATTCATTTTTACTAATTCACTTAATATATTATTTATTTTTTATTACCAACCCACTGCACTAGTAACCTAGCACCAATATTTACAGTTAAAGTCAAACCAAATAAAATTAAACCCAAATAACTTAAAACTCCAATGTGTAATCCTGGATTGGCTTCAGCAAATTCATTGGCTAAGACAGAAGGAATTGTATAAGCTGGATCGAGTAAAGATAAACTTATTTGGGCAGAATTACCAATTACCATAGTTACAGCCATTGTTTCACCCAAGGCTCGTCCTAAAGCCAGCATAGATGCACTGACAATTCCAGAAAATCCAGCAGGTAAAAGCACTCGAAATATAGTTTCCCAACGGGTGCTACCCAAAGCCATAGATGCAGTGCGTAATTCTTTTGGTATGGCTATTAATACGTCACGAGTAATTGCTGCCATTGTAGGCAAAATCATAATAGCTAAAATAATCCCTGCTGTGAGCATATTTGTGCCTACAGGGAAATCTGATTTAAATATTGGTATCCAACCCAAGTTATTAGCTAACCACTGTTGTAGGGGTTCAATCACAGGAATGAAAGTAAAAATGCCCCACAAACCAATGATGACACTAGGGATAGCAGCGATTAATTCTACAATAAATGCTAATGTTGTTTGGGCGGATGGTGGTAAGAATTTCTCGCTGGTGACTAGAGCAATTGCTATGCCTACAGGAAAAGCTAAAAAAATAGCGATCGCACTACTTACTAAAGTTCCATAAATATAAGGTAAAGCTCCAAAATTTTCATTACTTACATCCCAATCTTGACCCCATAAAAACCCTATACCGAATTCCCCAATAGCAGGTTTAGCTTCTTGGAGAATAATCCAAGTCATCACAAAAAATACTGCAACTGTGATGGCAGAAAATATATATACTAGCCAAGTGAAGCTTTGGTTAAACCAAGAATTTGCCCCATTATTAGCCGTTAATTCAAAATTTACTTTGTCTGATGTTAATTGTATTGGAGAATTATTTTTTTTATCAGAAAAATTGGACATATAAATAATAAATTTGAAAAATGATTGAGGATATTTTATATTCATGATGGTGGACAAGTAGCCCAACATCATGAAATAACCAGAGTCAAGAGATAAATTATGGTTTAACAGTGCTATTGACTGTTTGTAATACTCGGTTTGCTATCTCAGCAGGAATTCTGGTGTAGTTGAGGTCATCATTAAGTTGTTGACCATCTCTCAATACCCAATTAATCCATTTTTTAACAGCCTCAGATTTAGCAGCATTAGGATACTGTTTGTAAACCATCATCCAGGTGAGACCAACAATGGGATAACCTTGTCCTGGATCTCCTACAAATACACGATAATTGTCTGGAAAACTTACCGATGATAAAGCGGCGTTTGCAGTTTGTAAAGAAGGTGAGACAAACTCCCCTCTCTTATTTTGTAGTTGCGCTGAATTTAGTTTGTTGGCAACAGCATAGGAATATTCCACATAACCAATAGAGCCGGGAGTACGAGACACCAAAGCCGCTACACCTGGATTACCTTTACCCTTAAGAACATTTTGCAAAGTCCATTTGGGAGCAGTATTAGCTCCAATTCTGCCTCGGAAATAACCATTAATGGTGCTTAAATGGTTAGTGAAAATGAAGGTTGTACCACTACTATCAGCACGAACTACAAATCTGATTGGTTGATTGGGTAAGTTGACACCAGGATTGTCAGCTTTGATTTTTGCGTCACTCCAGTTGGTGATTTGACCAGAAAAAATTGCTGGTAGTGTAGCGCGAGACAATTTCAGATTGTTAACGCCAGGAACATTATAAACAACAGAAACTGCACCCCCAGCTGTAGGAACTAGGATGACACCATTCTTGACTTTAGCTATTTCACTATCTTTCATAGCAGCATCACTACCACCAAAGTCAACAGTTCCAGCAATGGTTTGACGAATACCACCACCACTACCAATCCCTTGGTAGTTAATTTTCAACTCTGGATGCTTCTTTCTGACTTCACGAGCATACCTTTCATATAGTGGAGCGGGAAAAGTTGCGCCTGCACCATTGAGAGTCTGAGCTTGAGCGGTGGCTGTAAAAATAGGAGTAACTGCAACAGCAGATGCGAAGACTGCGGTGCTAAATATACGTTGAAAAACGGTGGTTGAAAAAACCATATTACCTCGTGATTTAAGGAATATTTGCTGCTTGAATTAAAGCCTTTATCAAGGTACATTTTTTGCTTTTAATCCAGGTTAAGAAAAGCTAAACTAGTGTTTAAAATGTGTTTAAATCCAGCTTATAGACAATATATTTTGTCAGTCTATTGGATGAGTGAAAACGATGAAGCTCAAAAACCCCCATTTCTTAAATAAACTGGGGTTTCTAGGCTCTAAATAATGACTGAAGATTGCTATATATTGTCAGGAAAAATTCTTTTTTGTGTTACTAAGCACTGGATACGATTAATGGAGATAAACACAGCATAAAACTGCACGAATAATATGATTTTTTGTAACTATAAAGAAATATTTAGTAAATTTTTGATGAATTAAATATAATAATTTCCTAATAATTATAGTAGCAATTGATAAAACTAATAGTTATGCTTTCAAGCATCAAGTTAAGGATTAATATCAATTTGATAAAACCTTAACTCTTGACGCGCACAGCAAGGGCGCATAGCTATGCACATCTAAGAGGATGTTTGAAAAGTTTTCTCCTCGGTAACAAAATCTTTTAGATCCCCCTAAATCCCCATTTTTAAGTGGGACTTTTAGAGGTTTCCCCCCTTTTTTTACAGGGAGCTAGAGGAGATCACAGCAAAATATTTTTCAAACACGCTCTAACAATGTATTGGTATTAGTTAAAATGAAAGTATTAGTCGCAATTAAATGAATTTGTAATTAAGTCTTGGAACGGAGATTGAGACTCAGAAACGTTAGTATAAAGTAAAACTGGCAGAGTCTATATCACCAGACTAACTGCCAGGAATACACGGTATGTTCTTGCCATGTTTGATCGGGGTAGTGCTTATTTATAGGAAATAATGCCTATCCGCCACTAAGGATAACTGAATTACTGCTACTAAGGGTTAAGGAAAGTTAACCAGAGAATTAATTTACAGTTAAAGGTTTCTGGGTCTTCTTTGTCTCTATGTCAGAGTACAGTAGCCGATCGCTAATAATATAAGAAGACACTTTACATTTCTTAAATATTAGCTTAACTAGAACTATGGCCAGAGATTTACGGGGATTCATTAAAATTTTAGAAGAAAAAGGGCAATTGCGGCGTATTTCTGCATTGGTTGACCCAGATTTAGAAATCGCGGAGATTTCCAACCGGATGCTGCAAAAAGGTGGCCCTGGTTTGTTATTTGAAAACGTCAAGGGTTCATCCTTCCCGGTGGCGGTGAATTTGATGGGAACTGTAGAAAGGATATGCTGGGCGATGAATATGCAGCATCCCCAAGAGTTGGAAACTCTGGGTAAAAAGCTGAGTATGCTGCAACAACCAAAGCCGCCGAAAAAGATTTCTCAGGCGATAGATTTTGGGAAAGTGCTGTTTGATGTAGTGAAAGCCAAACCTGGGAGAGACTTTTTCCCGGCTTGTCAGCAGGTAGTAATTCAAGGAGATGATTTAGATTTAAACAAGTTACCTTTAATACGTCCCTACCCTGGTGATGCTGGCAAGATTATTACCCTGGGATTAGTGATTACTAGGGATTGTGAGAGAGGTACGCCAAATGTGGGTGTGTATCGCTTGCAACTGCAATCCAAAAATACTATGACAGTCCACTGGTTATCAGTGCGGGGTGGGGCGAGACATTTACGCAAGGCTGCCGAAAATGGTAAAAAATTAGAAATAGCGATCGCACTTGGTGTAGATCCTTTAATTATTATGGCAGCAGCTACACCCATTCCTGTAGATTTATCAGAGTGGTTGTTTGCGGGACTGTATGGCGGTTCGGGTGTGCAGTTGGCGAAGTGTAAAACCGTAGATTTAGAAGTTCCCGCCGATTCAGAGTTTGTTTTAGAAGGGACAATTACACCAGGAGAAATTTTACCAGATGGCCCCTTTGGCGACCATATGGGTTATTACGGCGGCGTGGAAGATTCACCATTAATTCGCTTTCAGTGTATGACGCACCGCAAAGACCCAGTTTATTTAACTACATTTAGCGGTTGTCCCCCCAAAGAAGAAGCAATGATGGCGATCGCACTCAATCGGATCTATACTCCTATATTGCGCCAGCAAGTCTCAGAAATCGTTGATTTTTTCCTCCCAATGGAAGCTTTGAGTTACAAAGCGGCAATTATTTCCATTGATAAAGCATACCCCGGACAAGCACGGCGGGCAGCTTTGGCGTTTTGGAGTGCATTACCCCAATTTACTTACACTAAATTTGTGATTGTCGTCGATAAAAACATTAATATTCGTGACCCGCGTCAAGTAGTATGGGCAATTAGTTCTAAAGTTGACCCCACACGAGATGTCTTTATTTTACCAAATACCCCCTTTGACACTTTAGATTTTGCGAGTGAAAAAATTGGTTTAGGTGGACGCATGGGTATTGATGCAACTACCAAAATTCCGCCAGAAACAGACCATGAATGGGGCGCACCTTTAGAATCTGACTCAGATATAGCTGCGATGGTAGAAAGACGATGGTCTGAGTATGGTTTGGGAGATTTGCAACTAGGTGAAGTTGACCCGAATTTGTTTGGTTACGATATGAAGTAAGACTCCAGAATTCAAAATGCAAAATGAACCAAACCTAATTTTGCATTTTGAAATGACAGGGAGTTAATTCAAAATCAATTACTTGAGTGCGTAATCAGGCTGATATTCTACTAACTCAATTTCATTACCATCTGGGTCAGTGACATAAATTCTATGTTTAGTTTCCGGTGCTGACATTGTGTAATATTCAATGTCTTCCTTGTCTAGTAATTTTTGCATAGCTTCCCCATCTTTAATCACAAAGCCAACGTGATTAATCCCAATATTTTCATAGATGTGATGGACACGCTTTTGTTCTGGACAGTTATTGAGGGCTAAATAGAATTGATCATTGCCAAAATGTATCCAGCGATCGCCTTCATTTGATATCCCCTCAGCACGCACATACCAATCAGGAAATAGTGTTTGGTAAAACTTTTTAGTTGTATCAATATCTTGACAGGCAACATTAATATGTTCAAAGCGAGTAAAATTCATAATTTGCTCCTTTGCAGTTACATAAAAACCATTTTTCAAAGGCACAATAAATCGTGTCTTATCCCAAAGAAATATCCAAAAACATCATCACTACAAAACCCAACATCACACCGATAGTTCCTTCTTTTTCTAAGCCTTTACGATGAGATTCCGGGATGATTTCATCACTAATTACAAATAACATCGCCCCAGCTGCAAAAGCCATTGCCCAAGGTAAAACAAAATTAGCTACACTCACCACACCTGCACCAATCAAACCGCCAATTGGTTCTACTAAACCCGTCAGTAAAGTAATCCACAAAGCATAACCTGCGGAATATTTCTCAGCTACTAAAGATAAGGCAACTACTAAACCTTCAGGAATATTTTGTAAGCCAATTCCTAACGCGATGGGAATCCCATCAGTAATATTATTATTACCAAAATTCACTCCTACTGCTAAACCTTCGGGGAAGTTGTGAATAGTAATAGCCGCAATAAATAACCAAATTCGCTTCAGTTCATTACCGCGACAGTTTTCTTTTCCCTTAAAAAAATGTTCATGGGGTAAAAACCGATGGGCTAGTTGCAGAAATAGTCCTCCTAGCAGCATACCTGCAACAATAATTAAAGCGGCACTGGCTTGAGATTGACCTTGAGCAATTGCAGCCTCTGTTCCAGGTAATATTAATGAAAATGATGTCGCTGCTAACATCACTCCTCCACCAAACCCCAGCATTATCCCCTGCACTCGCTGTGTGAGATTAATTGGTAGTAAAACAGGTAACGCACCGACTACTGTGGCTAATCCTGCACCTAAGCTGGCTAATGCACCGATTACAAGGTTATCCATAGCTGGGGTTGTTTGTTCAATTTACTAAACTAATCATAGTCGAAATGACTATGAGTTGCAAGTAGTTCAGATAAAAAATCGCAGACATTGAGGCTGCGATATTAGTGGACTAATTTTGTAGTCAGGGTTTTGTCCCTGAAGCACCTAATTACCAAATAAATGGAATCAAGCGAGAGGTAGCTTGTTGGTACTCAGCATAATCTGCATATTTAGCAGTATTCTGCATATGTTGACCGACTCGATATTTTCAGTAAGCTTATTCTGATACTCGCCGATTAACTAGGGTAGCACTAGCTTGGTCTACGGGCATAAGTATGACCTCACTAATATTGACATGAGGCGATCGCGTCGTACAGAAAAAAACCACATCAGCCACATCATCGGGTGTTAGTGGTGTAACTCCCTGATACACTTTTTTGGCGCGTTCCGTATCACCATGAAAACGCACATCACTAAATTCCGTTTCCACCATACCAGGATCAACGGAAGTTACACGAATGGGAGTACCTAAGAGGTCTTGTTTTAAACCTTCAGAAATCGCCTTCACAGCCGCTTTAGTAGAACAGTAGACATTACCACCGGGATAAGTTTGATGTCCAGCGATTGAACCGATATTGACTACATGACCGCGATCGCGATTTACCATACCCGGAACAACATAACGGGTGAGGTACAGCAAGCCCTTGATATTGGTATCAATCATTTCTTCCCAGTCTTGGTAGTCGCCTTCATGCAGCTTATCTAAACCGCGACTCAAGCCAGCATTATTAATGAGAATATCTATATCTGACCAAGCAGGGGGGAGGCTAGATATAGCAGATTCTACAGCAGAGCGATCGCGCACATCTAACTGTATTAAATGAACCTGTGCAGACGTTACATTTAACGTCTCTACAAGTTGCTGTAACTTATCTAACCGCCGTGCCGCTAAAATTAGTTTTGCACCCGCATCAGCAAAAACTTTGGCACAAGCAGCACCGATACCGCTACTTGCACCAGTAATTAAAACAATCTGATTTTTGAGAGAAATCATTGTAATTCGTAATTCGTAATTCGTAATGAGGACTGGGGACTGGGTACTGGGTACTAGAATTAGTATTTGTTACTTATTACTTATTACTTATTACTTATTACTCAGCACTCAGCACTCAGCACTCCCCACTTACTTCCTAACAACTTGCAGACGCTGAGTAACTATTGTCATCCCACTACCACGAAGAATCACAGCAGAAATCCAGCGATTACCGGGAGTAGAAGGGGCGCGGCCGATTTTGAATAGACCACCAGAATTGAGTGGCTTTAAATCTACACTGGTGGGATTGAGATACTTCGAGGCTTGAATTGGTTCTTCTAGTGCTGTTCCCAACAGTAAATCATCACCCAAGGGTTCTTGGACGATCGCATCAAAATTGTACTGCTGACCGACTTTAACTTGTTGTGGTAATTTCACATCTATTTGGGGTGGCTTGCTACCAGAAGTCAGTAACGTACGTTCTGATAAAATATCTTGACGTATAATTTTCCCGCCTGTGATGCGTTGACGAGATTTAATGGTGGTATTCAGTGCCAAATTATTGCTGTTTGCTGAGGGTAAACTGGTTATATTAGTTACTGTTTCCGCAATGATGCTGTTACCTTCAGACTTCCAAGATTGTAGTTGTGTGCTGTAGCGCAAATTTGGGTGGCGTTTCCAGAATGTGACCAACGCTTTCTCCATTGTTTGACGGTTTAATCCGTCTCCGTGGGCAAAATTAGGACTGTAGTATTGCAAAACTCCTTTGACATCGCCTTTACTAGCGGCTGCATCAATTTGCGTTAACAGATTTTTAACTGGGGTGGGTGCGTTTTGGACGTTATTACTCTGGGCGATTTCCACAGCTTGCGCGGGTTGTCTATGAACTAAACCAAGCGAGAATACAGACAAAACCAACGCAATACCTGTGGACAGATTGATTTGGCGTTTTAGTAACAATAAAATAGTTTTGGTCATGGGTAAGACTTTACTGATTGGAGTAGAGAAGGTCAGGAAATTGTTTTATCTTAGTGAAGCTAGGAGCTAAACAGTAGAGTTTGAATGACAAACACACCCATAAAATTACTAATAGCTGCCAGTGGGACTGGTGGACACTTGTTTCCAGCGATCGCATTGGCAGGAAAACTACCAGAATATCAGATTGAATGGCTAGGTGTCCCCAATCGGCTAGAAACCCAGCTTGTCCCGCAACAGTATCCTTTGCATACTATTGCAGTTGAAGGGTTTCAGCAAGGGTTGAGCATTGCTTCTTTACTAACATTGGGTAAACTCATTAGTGCAGTTTTCCAGGTGCGGCGACTCTTGAAGCAAGGTAATTTTCAAGGAGTGTTTACCACCGGGGGTTATATTGCGGGGCCAGCAGTAATTGCGGCGCGTTCTTTGGGTTTACCTGTAGTTTTTCACGAATCAAACGCTTTACCCGGTAAGGTAACTCGTTTTTTTGGCCCTTGGTGTACTGTCGTCGCCTTGGGATTTGACGTGGCGAGTCAGTATTTACCCCGTGCTAAGAATGTCTGCGTGGGTACTCCCGTCCGTTCTCAGTTTTTAGATGCAGGTAGTTCAAAATTAGATTTAGCTATTCCTGAAAATGTTCCCTTAATTGTCGTATTTGGTGGTAGTCAAGGCGCAGTGGCGATAAATAAGTTGGTGCGAGAGTCCGCGTCAGCTTGGTTTGATGCTGGTGCTTATGTAGTGCATTTAACAGGCACTCTCGATCCTGATGCCGGGAGTTTACAGCATCCCCAGTATATAGAATTACCTTTTTATGATAATATGGCGGCACTGTTGCAACGAGCTAGTTTAGCCATTAGTCGTTCCGGCGCGGGTAGCTTAACAGAATTAGCTGTGTGTGGTACGCCGGCAATTTTAATTCCCTATCCCTTTGCAGCCGAAGACCATCAATCTTATAATGCTGCGGTCTTTACTCAACCGGGTGCAGCTTTAACTTTTAAACAATCAGAGTTAACCGCAGAGTTATTACAAACTCAAGTTTTACATTTATTGCGATCGCCAGATGAGTTAACCAAAATGGCGGAGAATGCGAAGGCGATCGCAGTTCCTGATAGTGCTGATAAGTTAGCCTCTTTAGTGCGGGAAGTGGTGGAAAGTTAATTAATTTCCCATTCAACCAGCATCTGGATCAATACCTAATTCCCGTAATTTAGCAGCGAGTGCGGCTTGACGCTGACGTTCAATTTCTAATTGGGCGATCGCATCATCAGCCCGTTGACGTTCTTGTTCTGCACGCTGACGTTCTTGTTCTGCACGCTGGCGTTCTTGTTCTGCACGCTGGCGTTCTTGTTCTGCTTGTTCGGAACTCCACAGCAACAGGTTATCCTTTGCATCCCACCAACGCAACCAATTTATATTTAACCCTAAGCGATTTCCCTGCCAAATTCCCAAAAATAAATCCAACTCAGGAATCCAAAAGCGTCCTAATTCTGATGGTGTCTGTAAAGTATACTGACCATTTTCCAGACGGTGAACTTCTAAAGTGACCTCATAAGGATTAAAAATCACATAGACGGGAACTTGTAAGATTTTTTCATAAAAGTAGAGTTTCCCGTAAGGAAAGGTGGGACGAATGGAATATTCTGTGTTGTCGCTGTCCGAAAGAAATTCCATCACCACAGCTACCGGTTCACCTTCGGTGTTAGGTGTATAGCTGCGACGAATTACCCCTGTACCCACAGGTAAAACACGCGGTACATATAACCAATCTGGTGCTTTAACGACGGTTTTTTGATTAATATTGGCGACAAGACCAAAATTAGATGCAACTAGCATTTCTGGTTGAATGCGATTAGCTGCATCTAAAGCATCTGTTAACGCAGCTGCAAGAGAAGGCTGTTGAATATTTTCCACTGGATCGTCGGGAAGAATAAAGTCGTCGGGGAGTTTTTCCCAAGTCACTACAGGCGTTTGGCGTTGGGGTGCTGCTAAAACCATGATGATAATAAAATTATCGCTGGTGTTTTTATCAAAGCTAATTGTTAATATTTTACATTGCTTTTCAGGTGCATGAACTAACAACACTATGCAGAATTAATTACCCATTATGACCTGCGATTTTGGCGTAATTGAATACGTTCAATACCGTAAAAGATAATAAAAATCACCAATAACAATTGCCCAAATTGTAGAATCGGATCGAGCCGCCATCCCTGAAAAATGAGAATAAAACCACATAATAATCCCACGGCTGCAAAAAAGATATCTTCATCTCTTGAGATTTCTGGACGCACGACACGCAAAAAATAAAGTGCTAACCCCGCGATCGCTAGAAAAATTCCTAGAATAGTGGCTGAGTTCGTACCAAAATTTACCTGAGCTAAAATTGGGACTAAGTTGAACATCTTAAGCATAGTTGAAGATGATATATTTCAATTTTTATCTAATCCTACGTTGGCGAATAGCATCTATTACAAAAAATGTAGCTGTCCCAACTAATAGAAGTTGCCCAAACTGTAAAATAGGGTCTAGTCGCCATCCTAGAAATATCAATATCCCACCGCAAATCCAACCAAATTGAGCCAACAGAATATCATGATAACGGGCAAGGTGTGGTTTAAATAAGGCTAAAGAACACAGTAATGCTCCACCAAAATATACAAAAATCCCAAGAATAAATGCAGAGTTAGTCCCGAAATTAACTTGAGCAATTAAATTTGGGGTACTAAATATTGATTGATACATATGAATAAAATAATAAAACCAGTAAATTATTTAAAAAGATTTAACAAAATTACTATTAATCCTATAATGATGGGAGCAATAAAAGGAATTAATCCAATCATAGCTACATTTTTTATTGATTTGTAAGAGGTAGGATTAAGTTGCCCAGTGTTAGCTTTTGATTGATATGTATTTACATTATTAATATTTTGTTTGGGAATGTATCCTAAATTGAGAGGTTGAGTTGGCGGTACAGGATTAGCTAATAGCTGAATATCCTGAAATACCTCACCTACTGATTGATAGCGATCTTTGCGATAGTCGTAGCGTACCATTTTATTCAGAATAGCAGCTAGGCGATCGCTCACTTGGGCGTAGTTTTGCCACAGAACTTCTCCCGTGTTTGGATCTTCCTGTAATTGGGTCGGATAACATCCTGTCAGTGCTTGAATCCCAATCATCCCTAGCGCATAAATATCACTATTCGGGCGTGGTTTACCTTGTCCCTGTTCCGCCGGCATATAACCAGGAGTACCAATAGCTACAGTAGCAGTTATTTGGCTTTGATTCGTAGCTAGTGGCGATCGCACTTGCTTCACAGCACCAAAATCAATCAGCACTAATTTGTCGTCTTTAACTCGTCTAATTAAATTATCAGGTTTAATATCTCGATGGATCACACCGTAGCTATGTACAAAATCTAAAATACCTAAAACATCTTGTAGCATTTCTACAACTTGGCTTTCACTCCAGCGTTGACCAGGAAGCATTTCCGCACTGAGTGGCCGCCCTTCTATAAAATCTTGTACTAAGTAAAATTCTTCATCCTCTTCAAAGTAAGCCAAAGGTCGAGGAATCTGGTTATGGTCGCCCAACTTTTCTAAAGTTTCCGCCTCGCTGTAAAATAAGCGTCTAGCAATTTTGAGGTAGTTAGGATCGTCACTGGCAGGTTTGAGGTGCTTGACAACACATCTGGGATTACCAATGCGCCGTGTATCTTCAGCAATATAAGTTTCTCCAAATCCCCCTGCACTGAGAACTTGGATAATTCGGTAACGCCCATCTAGTAACTTGTCTAACATGACATCGGTAGTCTGAATGTCTACTACATCATTTTGACAGTAGTCGCGTGGTATGCCAATTGTGCGATCGCACCTGCTAATTCTACCCCCGTTGGGCTTTGAGTTATCCAATGTGGATGATTATTTATCTGCTTGGGTGTAATGGAAAATTATGATCAAGTCATCACATCCGTGCCATCAAGTATATATATTGACACTAATACCAGTACAAGTTAGATTAAGAAGTGTGAGTATTTAAGTAGACAAAATTTCCTTTTAACAACAAGGTTAAAGGCGATAAATAAGACAAATATCGTATCTAGCCTTAGCCTTGATTCATTTTTCTTATCAGTTCTTGACGAACACCAACAACTGAGTTTTACTAAAGATAACGAGCGTTCGATATAAAAAAGACATAATGCCCAAAGTTGTTGATCATGAGCAATACCGCAAAGAACTGCTCGGCAAGTGCTTTGATTTATTTGCCTCCAAAAGCTATGGTTCGATTACTATGCGGGAAATTGCTCAAGGCCTAAATGTTTCGACAGGTACGCTGTATCACTACTTTCCTAGTAAACAGGCTTTATTTGAGCAATTTGTAGAGGAAATCGGCCAGCAAGATGTGAGTGCAGCCTTAGCTGAGATGGAAGGAGCAAAAACGCTGGAAGAGACGATGACAGCTTTGGGTAGATATTTGGTAAAAAATGAAGATTACTTTATTAAATGGACATATATTTGGGTTGATTTTTGTCAGCATCAAGACATAAAGGAATTACGAAGAAATAATGTCTTCAAGCGTGCTAATAGACATTATCAAGAAGCAGTTTGTGAGTTATTAGGTGTCCAAGATACAGCCTTAGCAGCTTTTGTTTTGAGCTTGGTGAATGGCTTGATTTTAGAAAAGCTGTGGTGTAATGAAACGATTGATTTTGTTGAGCAATGTACATTGCTAGGCAAAATGATCACGGCTTATTTAGGAAGCAAGGTAACAGGTTTTCAATAAGTTTCTCTGTGTCTCTGTGGTAAGAAATTTTGAACCACAGAGGCACAGAGACACAGAGAGAAGAAGGAATTAGTTTTTATCGAGGGGAATATGGTTCATAAATTATTATTTAAACCAGCCAATCAAGGGTTAATTGCATTAGTAATTGCAGCTACATCTATAACTACGGGAATTATTTTTTATGTAGTTTCTCAGTTTGGTCAAATTAGTAAAACTGCGGCATCGGATACTAATGTACAAGCTGAAGTGATCGCACCTAAAGTTACCGCCCTAGGGAGATTAGAGCCAGAAACCAAAGTCATCAAACTATCTGCACCCTTGGTTCTAGATGGCGATCGCGTTAATCAAATCCTTGTAGAAGAGGGTGATACTGTCCAATCTGGGCAAGTAGTAGCAATTTTAGACTCCCACACCCGCTTAAAAACGGCTGTACTCCAAGCTGAAAAGCAAGTGCGAGTAGCACAAGCTAAACTCAATCAAGTTAAGGCTGGGGCAAAAAGAGGGGATATATTAGCACAGCAAGTCAGTGTAGAACGTTTACAAGCCCAATCTCAAGGAGACATTACAGAACAACGAGAAAGCGTTGCGCGGATTGAGGCACAATGGCAAGGAGATCGAATTGCCCAAGCTGCCACAATCAGAAAGTTAGAAGCAGAACTCAATAACGCCGAAGCAGAATATCGACGTTATCAACAGCTATATTCAGAAGGGGCAATTTCTAATTCAGCCTTTGATACTAAACGCTTGAGTGTAGAAACCGCCAAACAGCAACTAGATGAAGCCAAAGCAGTGCTGAACCGGATTAACACCACCGCCAGCAAACAACTATCCGCAGCCAAATTTGCACTCAACCGCATTAATACCACCAGTAGAAAGCAAGTTAGCGAAGCCAAAGCCACACTTACCAGTATTGCCGAAGTGCGTCCTGTGGACGTGCAAGCAGCACAAGCAGAAGTTGAGGATGCGATCGCCTCACTCAAACGCGCTCAAGCTGACCTAGAAGCAGCTTACATCAGAGCATCAATGACAGGTCAAATTCTCAAAATTCATACACGAGTCGGTGAAAAAATTAGCGATGACGGCATTGCAGACTTAGCTCAAACAGCACAAATGATGGCGGTAGCAGAAGTCTATCAAACCGACATCGGCAAAGTAAAACTGGGACAAATAGCAACGATTACCGGTCAAGCCTTTACTGGAGAACTGCGCGGCGAAGTTTCTCTCATTGGCTTGCAAGTCAACCGTCAAAACGTCTTTAGCAACCAACCAGGAGAGAACCTCGACAGCCGAGTAGTTGAAGTCAAAATTCGCCTGACTCCTGAAGACAGCAAGAAAGTTGCAGGTTTAACTAACTTGCAAGTACAAACAGCAATTGAATTATAAAAGTGAGTTCATCATGCTGAAAATCATCTATCTTTCGCTTTGCATCCTAGGAACAGTTTTACCTTATTCACAGTTCATACCATTTTTATTAGAGCATGGTCTGAATATTACACTTTTCATTCAGCAGCTATTTGTTAACAGAATTTCTAGTTTCTTTGGCATGGATTTAATTATTTCATCCCTTGTTTTTTGGGTATTTGTTTTTTGGGAAGGCAAACATCTAAAAATGCCAAACCTCTGGATTTATATCGCTGCTAATCTATTGGTTGGAGTTTCCCTAGGACTGCCTTTATTTTTATTCATGCGACAGCACCAACTAGAACAGCAGACTGAAACGGTAAACTATTAAACCAATCTCCAATTCCCAATATGTTCTCCAAAATGTTTCGTAAAACACCGCTAGCATGGCGGCAATTGATGAAAGAAAAAACACGCCTAGCGGTAGCCGTTGCAGGTATTACATTTGCCGATATGCTGATGTTTATTCAGTTAGGATTTGAGAGTGCGCTGTTTGATGCTGCAATCCAACCCCATCGCAATTTACAAGCTGATTTGGTGTTAATTAATCCACAATTTCAAACCTTATTTTCCGTCAAAAGTTTTTCCAGAGAACGACTATATCAAACATTGGGTTATGAAGGTGTGCAGTCAGTCAGTGGATTATATATTGGGACTGGACAATGGCGGAATCCTGAAACGCGACAGGATCGGGCTATCTTAGTTTGGGGTATTGATCCGGCGACATCTGCGTTTAAGTTTCCCGAAGTTCAAAAAAACCAGGATTTAATCAAACCGTTAAATCAAGTCCTATTTGATCAAGCCGGTCGTCCAGAATACGGCGCAGTTGGTGATATCTTCCAAAAGAATAGCCAATTTCAAACAGAATTAAACAATATAGCTATCGATGTCAAAGGCGTATTTAGTAATGGTGCATCCTTTGCAGCTGATGGTAACGTCATTACTAGTGATTCGACATTTTTAAGACTATTTCCAGAACGGAAACCAGACCGAATTGAAGTCGGGTTAATTAATTTAAAACCTGGTGCAGATGCAGAAAAAGTGCGATCGCTGCTAGCCGCCAGTTTACCCAATGATGTCATAGTCTTAACACCAGAAGGTTTTGCTCAAACAGAAAAGGAATATTGGGCAAATGGTACAGGTATTGGTTTTATTTTCGGCTTGGGTGTAGGTGTAGGGTTTATTGTCGGTATTGTAATTGTGTACCAGATTCTTTACTCTGATGTGTCTGAGCATTTACCAGAATACGCCACCCTCAAAGCAATGGGTTACAGCGATCGCTATTTACTCATCACCCTGCTACAAGAAGCATTATTATTAGCTTTTTTTGGATACCTTCCCGCCTATATTTTCTCCTTTGGACTATACCAAGTTGCCTATGCTGCGACGATGTTACCCATCGCCATGAAATTAGAGCGGGCAATCACTGTATTTATTCTTACCATTATCATGTGTAGTGTTTCCGGCGCGATCGCCATGCGAAAACTACGTTCCGCCGACCCCGCCGACGTATTTTAACAGTCAAAAAACTCTGTGTCTCCGTGCCTCTGTGGTTTTCTTTTTACTACCGAGACACCAAGACACAGAGGAAATAATCAATCTAACTCTTCTTTATAACCCTATGCTGCAAGAATTTACACCAGAAATCAGCGATTCCTCTGCTTCCGAACCCGTGATTTCCGTACACAAACTCAATCATTACTTTGGGTCGGGTGGACTACGCAAACAAGTATTATTTGATATTAATTTAGAGATTAAAGCCGGGGAAATCGTGATTATGACTGGGCCTTCTGGCTCAGGTAAAACTACCCTCTTAACTCTCATGGGTGGCTTGCGTTCTGCTCAAGAAGGGAGCATGAAAATTTTAGGACAGGAAATCTGCGGTGCTAATAAAAAGCAGCTAACAAAATTACGCCGTCAGATTGGTTATATTTTCCAGGCGCATAACTTGATGACATTTTTAACAGCCAAAGAAAATGTGCGAATGTCTTTGGAATTACATGATCAGTATTTAAATCAGGATATCAGTACCAAAGCGATCGCTATGCTAGAGAGTGTTGGCTTGGGAGATCATTTAAATTACTACCCCGAACATCTTTCTGGGGGACAAAAACAACGGGTGGCGATCGCTCGTGCTTTAGTCAGTCATCCTAAGATTGTCTTAGCAGACGAACCTACCGCCGCACTTGATAAAAAATCTGGACGCGATGTTGTAGAACTGATGCAGAAACTAGCCAAAGAACAAGATTGTACAATTTTGCTTGTCACCCACGACAACCGTATCTTAGATATTGCCGACCGAATTATATATATGGAAGATGGTCAACTCAAAAGTGCCGATTTGGATATTACCGCTAAGATTGGCTAAGACTAAATTTGATCTGAAGAACTCATACCCCGGATTTCTCACAAATTCTTGCAACCTCAGTCCAAAGTCTGTAGGGGCGGGTTGAGCGAAATTTTCGTGAATGATTCGAGTATATCTGTGAACCCGCCCCTACTGTTTGTGAGAAATGCGAGATACGTATAACAACTGATTGCCTATGGATGTTACAAATTCAAGTTGCTCATTGTCGGTTCGACCAATGGTTACTTGTTCAGTAATAGTTGTAATATCTAAGCCCCGCGATCGCAATACCCGGATTTCTCGCTACGGTAAACGCTGGCTTAATACTTTAACAAGATCATCCTTTTTCATTCTACTGATGCCAGTAATGCCTCGTTTTTTGGCCATTAATTTTAGTTCAGCCGTTGGCATTGTTTTGAGAATATCAGTGTCGGTGATTGTATATGGCATTGGTTGAGGAGTAAGATAAAAAACTTGATTTAAAGCATCAAGTTTTTGACCTTTAGTAATGCCACACTTTAGATTTAAAATTGGATCTAATGTTTTCCAATATTGACGAGGAGCTTCATCAATACGGTTTGTAGCTATAGCAGGTTTAACAGATTTAATAACACTCCCTGGTTGTTTAACTAAATATTCTAATGCTGCCATAATTTCATCTCTAGATGCCTTAGAGAGATTTATTTTTGGAATTTCTTCCCCTGCAAGTATTTTTGTGACTTCAACTGTCTCATCACTACCATCACTAATAATGCACCAAACACGATCTAAACCCGCCGCTTCTACAATCGCATAAATGAAAGAGTTAGCAATTACTTGATACTTATCTTTGCCAGTTTCTTTTACAATAACTGGAATCCAATTTCGTCCGCCCTTTTGGTTAAGCAAATGGGCTGAAGCTTTAATTAAAAATTCAGGTGCATTAGTTCCTTCACCAGGGTCAATCTCATCCAAATATAAAAGCATCAAATTTCCAATATCGCTGAGGCTACTCATTGTAAAAAATACTCCTTGGCTAAATTTTTGTAATATTCATGAGCGGATATATATCGATAAACCGCAGGAATACGCGAGAAAGCTGAACCTGCTATGTTAGCGTAGCTTGGAACTTCATGAATATAAAGGTCTTTGTTGGCTTTGGTATACCTAGGATAGAAGTAAGGAAGTAAGTGCAATCCTTCTTTTTTCAGAATGTTATTAATTTCTTGTTGAGCAACTTTCAACTGAGGATCTGTTATCTTTTCTCCATTAAAGAAAATTGGCAATGGAATAGGGCTACCATCACGTTTCTCTGATTGTACTTCAGGAATAAATTTCTTCATTGCCATTGCTGCATTTTCTAAAGAGAAAAGATTGTTATGCTTTGTGGGAATGAGAACAACATCAGCTGCATAAACAGCCAATTGGCTAAAAACTCTCCAGTTCGGTGGTGAATCTATCAAAATATAGTCATATTCTTGTCTTGCCAATTCTAGCTTGCGATAAAGAGTATGACTTTTCAGATGATTACGCAAGGATTGTTCAGCTTTATCTGTTAGTGTTTGATCAGCAGGGATAACATCAAATCTCAGTTCTTTTTTCAACTTTTTTAGAGGAAATCTATAAGGATATAGAGTACCTTGAAGTTCTACATTCCTTTCTGTCAGAGCTTCAAATACACTGCCTTGACTTAATGGAATACCTAATGAACTCGTTAAATCTTGTTGGTTTGGGTCAAAGTCGATTGCTAAAACCTTCTTTCCCAAAAAAGTTAATATAGCTGCCAGATTGACAGTAGTTGTCGTTTTTCCAACTCCACCCTTGTTGTTATAAACAGCGATAGTTAAGGCTTTAGTGGGATTTTCAATTTTCTGCCGAATTGAAGCAACCACATTATCAATATTGTCTACATCAATTGGAATACACTGTGTTGCAGGATAAATCACTTTTCCATGCTTCCGAAACAGTTGAATATGACAAGAATTAGTAATTATTCCCCACTGTACAGTTTTGCAATTACGTGCAAGTAGATAATGTTTCAGTTGATTAACCGTTTTTTGGTACTGTGCAGCATCTTCAGATAGGTTAATATCTCTACCCTTTAATTCCAGAAGAAGGTAGGGATTAGATTTTGTGTGTAAAAAAACATCGTCATCAATGGTTTTCCTGACTGCTTTATCAACAGATCCGTGACCAGTGTTATATTCTGGATAAATTTCTTCAGATTCAAACCCTAAAGTCCTCAACAAGTGAGGAGCAAAAAGGTCGCTTACAATTGCTTCTGGTGCATTTTCGGGAAGGCTTTGCAAGGCCGCTTGAAGAGTGGTAATTGTAATGCTCATAGTGTGAGGTAACTTCCAGCAATGTCTAAGTCTAGTATTCCCACTTGAGGACAAGTATTAATTAAATAGCTGGCAAGAGTCATTTTTGGCGGTCTGCTTTTCGCCTACCCTCCGGGAAAGCCAAAGTTTTTATGCAATAAGTCTATTAGATCACCATCGATTCTTGGCAGATAAAACGCTGATAGATGATCAGTAATCTGCTAACCTGAGTTTGCATTGATGAAATGAGTAAAAGTAGATGGCAATTATTAATAATTTATTTACAGCCGGTGGCGTGGTCATGTGGCCACTGCTGGGATTTTCACTCTTAGCAGTAGCCTTAATTATTGAACGAATTTGCTTTTGGGCAAAAATCACTGGTAAACAAAACCGTGTAGTCCAAGAAGTCCTCAAGCTGTACCGTCTGGATAATGTCGTCAGTGCTTTAGACAAGTTACAGCAAAATACAGATTTACCCATCGCCCGGATTTTTTTAGCTGCTTTAGAGTTGGAAGATGCAACCCCAGAGGATTTTCGCTTGGCTTTAGAAAGTGAAGCACAAGCCGAGATACCAATACTGAAACGCTTCCAAAATATTTTTGATACAATCATCGGTTTAGCACCGCTTTTAGGTCTGCTTGGTACGGTTTTAGGATTAATTACTTCCTTTGCTTCTCTAGATATCGGTGATGTAGGAGGAACAAAAACCGCAGATGTTACAGCAGGTATTAGTGCAGCGTTGGTGTCTACAGCATCAGGATTAGTTGTAGCGATATTTACCCTGTTGTTTGCTAATACGTTCCGGGGACTTTATCTACGTCACATCGCCTGGATTCAAGAATACGGGGGACAACTAGAATTACTTTACCGTCGTCGTTATGAACGAAAAGATAAGTTTTGACTAGCAATAATTCAGTTTTTTACCCTTAATTTAGTATATTAAAAAAATAAATTGTTTTTTGGAGCATAGTCTATGACCATCTGGGTAAATGAGCAAATTGATCCTTCAGGCATGATTCACGCGTGTATCGCTTGTTGTGATGAATCTCAGGCTAAAGATTGCCATGACTCCTTTGAGGGGAATTTGACTGATATGCAAAAGGCATCAGGTTGGTTAGCACGTTTGCGGACGGTTGATTCTTGGGATGAAGTCCCAGTTAATGCTTTAAAACTAGATTAGCGTGGTCAAAAATTTTGGATTTTAGATTTAGCATTTTGGATTGATTCCACAGATAAATCTGTACGATGATCATAAATCAAGGTTTTTCTAGCGTTTTTTTAATCTTTCTTGATCTACTAGTACAGTACGGTGTAAATAAACCAAGCATTGCAAATCAACGAAATACTTACGCTGTATTCATTTTGACTTTTGACTTCCGCGTAGCGGTACTAGCCATATCAGTTTAGGTTAATAAAAAATCAAAACTAGATTAAGACTTGAGAATTCATCAGTCATAAATTTATAGGAAAATCAATTTTCCTGATCTTGTAGTGATTTTTTGTAATTATTAAGAGTTATCATCAATTCTAAAGAATCAATTACAAATTTGCAGAAACCGAATCAATGTGGTGAACTATTATAAAGTTTACGCTGCGACACCAAGCAGTCCCATTAGTTTGGTTGGCAAAACGGGACAAGCTGTTCAAATTTCGATTCATGCTCCCAGTCAGTATATCTGTGCCAACCGCGATCGGATATTACCAGATTGGCAACAACAACCTCTATTTTGGGTCGTGATTGTTTTACAGCGATCGCGTTATCCTTTAGTGAAGATTACCCCACAAACAGAAACCCAAAAAGAACATTTGCGCGCCAACTTTATGAGATTTGGCTGCGACTTAGCTTTTAATCTGAGCGATCGCGGTTATTTAGCTGACCTCATAGACCCCCGTACTGGCTACCCTCTTTTCTCCCGTCCTGGGGAAATACCTCACAACGACACCGCAGTTGTTAAAGCTTTACTTCACTACCCAGTATTGAAAAATAAATGCTGTGTATTAGTTCATCCCACCTGGGGGACAGCAGTTTATCCCAGTATATTTATCTCAACCGCACCGCCAACCATTCTGGAATTGGTAATCAAAAGTGTAGCACTCATGCACGGGTGGCAAGAAGTTGAACAGGAGTTAAGCAATTCAAAATGAACAGCATAGATTTGATTTGGCTTTCCAGATCATAATTTATGTTACTCCACAAAAGACTTACAAATAAAAAATTAATCGTTTTAGTTTAGTGAGTAGGGGTATAAATCTGATCATCATCTTTTTAATATTCCAATACTAGAAAACAACCAGATTTCATCAAAAGATAATTTGGGATACTGTCGCAGGTCATAAATCTGTATACTGATTGTTATGTAATTTTCTAGTATAGAATCAGAATAATGGCTACGAATTCTTCAAATATTTCAACTGCTATCCGTTTTACAGCCAAGCCAATTTCTGAGTTCTACACTCTTTTTTCAGAAGCAGAGATTTTAGAAATAATTGATGCCTTAGAAGTCAGACAAGAGATTCCCTTAAAGTATGCTTACAAAGGTAGAGGTGCAAAAATTTGGGATGATTTTTATCTAAAATATATTATTCCCAAATGGTATCGGACATCAAATGTAGAAATTGACTTATTAAAGGAAAATTTTGCATACATTAATTCTAATGCCCTAAGTGCAGAGAGAATAAATATTATAGATGTCGGCTCAGGCAATTCATATCCTGTTAAAGATTTTATTTCTAGATTGAATAAATTAAATAGAATTAATAAATATGTTGCTTTAGATGTGAGTGATGAATTATTAAAAATATCTAGAAAGAATTTTCAAAAATGGTTTCCATTAATTGAGTTTGTCAGTCAAGTAATTGATATAGAAAATAATTGTATTTCCCCAGATTTATTAAATAATCAAACTGAGGGCGAAAATGGTACTACAGCCAATATAATTCTACACTTAGGAGTAACAATTGGTAATCATCAAAATAGAATACAAGTCTTCAAGAATTTGAAAGATAGCATGGGTAAGAATGATTTTTTGGTATTTACAAACGAAATCGGTGCTAACTCAACATGGGATGAAAAAGCTAGAGGTGGTTGCGATTATCATGCCAGAGAAATATATGAATGGATTAAAAAAAATATGGGAATTAGATATGAAGATTGTGAACTGATACGAAGGTATGATTTAGCAATAGATAGCGTCGTTGTCAATATAAAATTTCGTCAAAATTATACTATTAATTTTAATTATCAAGGAATAGATAAAAACGTTAGCTTCTCTGAAGGTGAAGAGATTACTATTTGGCGACATCATAAACATGAAATACCTGAACTTATGCAAGAAATAGAACAAGCCGGTCTACAACTCTCTCACTATACTACTAATAAATACTCATCACATATTATGGCGATTTGTCAGGTTGCTAGTAATTAACTTGAAAGTTCTCAACTACTTTTAGGTTTACGCAAATTTTGGGAATTGATGGGGCCGAGAATTTGATTCAGGTCTCGCAACTGTTCAGCCGTACCCATACAAATTAGCGTGTCTCCCGACATTAAAATCGTGTCGCCTGTTGGTCCACCAATGAGATTACCATCGAGACGGCGGATAGCTAACACTAATGCCCCAGTTTGCGATCGCAGTTTGGCTTTTTGCAAGCTTTGACCAACGAAGGGACAAAAGGCTGGGTCGAGTAAAAATTCTTCCATGTACAGTTGGCGGTCTGCACCTGTGAGAATCCCATCCACAAAGTCTAAAACTTGTGGTCTGAGAGCCGCCGCCGCCATGCGCTTCCCTCCAGTAATATAGGGTGAAATTACTGCATCTGCACCGCCACGTTGTAGCTTTTGCAACGCCTCTTCTGTGCTGGCGCGAGCGATCGCCCGGATTCTCGGATTTAAAGTCTTGGCAGATAAAACAGTATATAAATTTTCCGCATCGGAAGGGAGAGCCGCAACTAAACAAATGGCTCGCTCAATCCCCACTTTCAGTAATGTATCATCCAGGGTAGCATCCCCTTGAAATGCAATGTGTCCTTCATTTTGCGCCCTATCGATAGATTCCTGATCGGAATCAATCACCACAAATGGGACACCTTCAGAGCGAAATTCCTTGGCGATTTGCCGACCAGTCCGACTAAATCCACAGATGATGTAATGTTGTGATAAGGATTCCATTAACCGCCTCTGTTGTCGTAGTCGAATGCCTTGTTGAAAGTAGCCTTGAATTACTGCCTCTGTAAATCTATTGACAATGTAACCAATATTGACCACACCCAGAACAATCAAGGCAATGGTAAACAACCGTCCTCGGCTACCCAAGGGGTGTGTTTCACCATATCCCACAGTGGCTAAAGTAATGACAGTCATATAAGCGGCATCTGCCCATGACCAGCCCTCTACGAACTTGTACCACAAAGTGCCAATCAAAAAAACACCGCCGAGAGCGATCGCCCCGGCCATTAATTCTTTTTGAATTCGTTGGTACTTTTGCTCAAGAGTTGAATACAAAGTTATATTTCACCACTACCAATGCTGGGAGGATATATAATGTTAGACCCAAGTGAAAGTATGAGATGCCGTAAATCCAAAGCAATTTTGTAGATTTTCTAGGAAACTAGTAAGTAAGTATACGATCAAAAATTCTTAGGAGGAGAGGTAGTGAGCCTACAAACTCTACTTGAGCAAGGCACAAACCCCCCAGAGTCAGGTTCTGTTGCATCTAACCCCTTTAGTACAGATAGCTTTGACTCAGCTGTCATGTCTACCTATTCCCGGTTTCCCATTGCCCTAGAACGGGGTGCTGGATGCCGTGTTTGGGATACCCAAGGCAAGGAATATCTAGATTTTGTCGCTGGAATTGCTACTTGCACTCTAGGACACGCCCACCCAGCTATGGTAGAAGCGGTAACACGCCAAATCCAAAAGCTGCACCATGTTTCTAATTTGTACTACATCCCCGAACAAGGGGAATTAGCCGAATGGATTATTCAACATTCTTGCGCCGATCGCGTATTTTTCTGCAACTCTGGCGCAGAAGCTAACGAAGCCGCAATAAAGCTGGCGCGTAAATATGCCCATACAGTTCTAGACATTGAAAAGCCTATTATCATTACAGCCAACGCCAGTTTCCACGGACGGACTTTGGCAACCATTACCGCCACGGGGCAACCAAAGTATCAAAAATACTTTGATCCCCTAGTACCGGGATTTCATTACGTACCCTATAACGATATCAGTGCAGTCGAAACTGCCGTAACTGAGTTAGACGAAGGTGATTATCGCGTCGCCGCCATTCTGATAGAACCATTACAAGGGGAAGGTGGTGTGCGTCCTG
Organism: Anabaena sp. CCY 9402-a; assembly: GCF_963920945.1. Classification (NCBI taxonomy): domain Bacteria; kingdom Bacillati; phylum Cyanobacteriota; class Cyanophyceae; order Nostocales; family Nostocaceae; genus Anabaena; species Anabaena sp. CCY 9402-a. Next base: position 26,917 of record NZ_CAWUDL010000030.1, on the reverse strand, counting down.
GAGATGTGGAATACTTCCAAAAAATGCGGCAAATCTGCGATGAAATTGGCATTTTGTTGATGTTTGACGAAGTGCAAGTGGGGATGGGACGCAGTGGTAAACTCTGGGGTTATGAACATCTCGGCGTTGAACCAGATATTTTCACCAGTGCTAAAGGTTTGGGTGGTGGTATCCCCATTGGGGCGATGATGAGTAAGAAATTCTGCGATGTGTTCCAACCAGGGGAACACGCCAGCACCTTTGGGGGTAATCCCTTTGCGTGTGGGGTGGCGTTGGCTGTCTGCCAAACTTTGGAGAAGGAAAATATTTTGCAGAATGTGCAAGATAGAGGCGAACAGTTACGGGCTGGATTAAGCGCGATCGCCGCTAAGTATCCCCATCATATAACTGAGGTGCGGGGTTGGGGTTTAATTAACGGTATGGAGTTGTCAGCAGACATCCCGCTAACTGCGGCGGAAGTTGTCAAAGCTGCCATCAATGAAGGTTTATTACTTGTACCAGCCGGGCCAAAGGTGGTGCGGTTTGTACCGCCGTTAATTGTTACAGAGGCAGAAGTAAATGCTGCTTTGCAAATTGTAGAGAAAGCGATCGCAACTGTAACGGCGTAAATCAATACCCTTCTTTATGTAGAGACGCGATCCATCGCGTCTTTAAACTTTTGTTTCACGCAGAGGCGCAGAGAGGAGGAGTTTTACGAGTAAGCAATACATTACGGCTACTTACTGGAGAGATTTTCTACAAAACTCTGATGTTCTGCACTTGTCAAACCTTCCTGTAAAACTTCTAAAACTTTAGCTAAATTTCCGCTTAATAATGCTGATATATCTAAATATAAACCTGGAAAGACTTGAGAGAAAATCACACCACTAGCATTAGCTGGAAGCTGGATATATTCTCCTTCCTGTAACTTGAACCAATCAAATTCACCGTCATAAACTCGCCAAATTAAATATTCTTGCACCTGATTGCGGCGGTATACTTTTAACTTGTCGTGTAAATCTAGAGAAACACTGCTAGCGGCAACTTCCACAATTAACTCTGGCGCACCTTCAATATAATCATCATCGCTAATACGTGCTTGTCCTCCATTAGCAATTAGCAAACAAGCATCTGGTTGAGGTTCGTTATCTGCATCTAAGCGCACCGTTGCATTATCACCCAACTCTACCCCAGGTGTAGCAGATTCATATAAGCCCAACCAAGTCATGATATAAGCATGAGGTTTGCCATGACTTCTGAAACGTAACGGAGATGCCATATAAACAATTCCTTCAATCAGTTCCGCTTTTTTAACTTCAGGCATAGCATCATAACGACGCTCAAATTCTACACGGGTGAGCTTATCACCGTTTTCCAAAGGCGGAAGGGTTGAGAAAGGAGTGATAATTGCACTAGGACGTTTCATCATAGTTTGATCCACAGCAATTTAACTATTAATCTCATTGTCAATTAAAAAATAAACAGGACACGGGCAACAGACAACAAAAATATTTATCTGTAACCTGTAACCTGTCCCCTGTCCCCTACACTACCGGATGCTGCCCATAATAAGGTAAGGCCTCCGACCAATAAGGACGCTTACCCAACTGCCAATCAAAATAAGCTAGTTCTAAAATACTAGTCACAGTTGCCGCTAATCCAGAGTTGGCAGCAATTAACTGATAGTCAGTTTTCCAGTTAGCCAGGGTTTCTTGCCATGCTTCTGGGGTAAAAACAGTGTCAGCCAATAAAGTGATTAAGCCAGAATTATCGGGAGAAGGTTGATAAATCGCACCGAAAACCTGTCCGCGTTGCGCTGGCATTTCCACTGCGATCGCTATAGTCTCCTGATTTTTGCTAGCATAAGACCAAGCTACTGCCGCTAAGGTAGAAATTCCCAACACAGGAATATCTAATTGTTGCCCTAAAGTCCGCGCTAAAACAACACCAATACGAGTGCCTGTGAAACCTCCAGGGCCTTGAGCAACTGCCAGAAATGCTAAGTCTGTCCAAGTTTGTGGTTTGATAAATTCGATTAAATATTGATGTACGTAACTCGATAAGTCACGTCCTAAATCCCAAACCTGAGAACGAGTATCCCCAGCAAAATTACTAATTGCTAAACCCAGTTCAGGAGTAGTGGTATGCAATGATAAAGCGTATTTTGTGGATGTGAGGTATTCTACTTGTATAGTCAAAGTCAATTAAAGTATTAATGTTTTAAAAATAATATAGGAATCCTCTTTGCTTTTTGAAAAAATTTAGCTCCCATAACTTTTTATTTGTTCCCTGTTCGTTTACGGATAATAATAGTCGGACACAATTAAATTTATTAGCAAAAATATAGTATTTCTTCATCAAATGAGGTACGCTATATTCCCCTGCTCATTTGCGGGGAGGGGGTTGGGTTCTTGTCTCAATCAACCGAGAAACGCTATAAGTAGTCAAAAAAGACTCAGTTTACCCGTAGAGTGCGTTCGTGGTAGCGTTGCGGATCAAAAAGGAGCGATCGCAACTGTGAATATTTTTGCCCATCTACTTAGGGGATAGGAAACAAGCAAAAAATTCGTGTAATTAATTTTGTTTCATTACTTAAATTATCTTTTAGAAAAATTACAATTTCATTTAAATTTGCAATAGATTGATCAAGATTAAACAAAGCTTAAACAAAAACAAAAAAATGGTCATCCAAAACCTCAAAATCTAAAACTTGCAATTGGCTACTACATTGGCTGCATAATTCACAGTTTGGCTAAATTTTGCTATGCAAGGCAATCTTAGCGATATTACCAAAATAACTGAAAAATTAGAGCCATTGGATAAAAATCAATCCGAGTTGTCAATTATTTAAGTCAACTTGTAACAAGCCTTTCAAGGCAATAAAATTGTAGATTTTCTTGCACATTTTTAAACATTTTTTGAAAAACTTTAAAAAAATACAAATTACATGACTATTAATTCACTTGAGCAAGGTGTCATCCTCATTGTCGATGATACTCCCATCAATTTAGAAATGCTTTTTGATTTTTTAGCTAATACTGGATATAAAGTATTAGTCGCGGAAGATGGTGAAAGTGCTTTGTCTACAGCTGAATATGCTCCCCCCGACTTGATTCTTTTAGACATTCTTATGCCAGGAATAGACGGTTTTGAAACTTGTCGTCGCTTAAAAAATAATGAATTAACAAAAGACATTCCTGTTATTTTCATGACCGCCCTCTCTGAAACAGTAGATAAAGTCAAGGCTTTGAGTCTGGGTGCAGTAGACTATATCACCAAACCACTACAACATGAAGAAGTTTTAGCCCGCCTCCAACTCCATCTCAGACTACGAAACCTGACAAAAACATTGCAAGCACAAAATCAACGTTTAGAAGTGGAGATTGAGGAGCGCACACAAGCAGAAAATAAATTAAGAGAACAAGCTGCTTTACTAGATATCACCACAGATGCAGTGCTTGTCAAAGACTTTAATGAATATATATGTTTTTGGAACAAAGGAGCGGAAAATTTATATGGCTGGCAGATACAAGAAGTCCTTGGTAAAAATGTTCGTCAGTTACTGTATCTACCAGATGCTTTTCCCCAACTACAAAATGTTTTGAATAGTTTGGCTGAGTGTGATTTTTGGTATGGTGAATTGCATCAAGTCACCCGACAAGGCAAAAAAATTATTGTTGCTAGTCGCTGGAATGTGATGCGCGACCAAAATGGGCAACCACAATCAATTATGACGGTGAACACCGACATTACAGAAAAAAAACAACTCGAAAGTCAATTTTTACGCGCTCAACGACTAGAAAGCATTGGTACGCTAGCTGGTGGTATTGCCCACGACCTTAATAATGTACTGACCCCCATTTTAACAGCCGCGCAACTACTACAAATAAAACTTCCCAACGTTGACGATCGCTCTCAACGGATGTTTCAAACTATCGAATCTAACGCTAAACGTGGCGCGGCTTTGGTCAAGCAAGTGTTGCAATTTACTCGTGGCGTTGAAGGCAAGCGCACGATTGTACAAATTAACTACCTGTTCTCAGAGATTAAGCAAATTGTCCAAGAAACCTTTCCCAAATCTATTGAATTTTCTACGAATATTCAACCAGAACTTTGGACGGTCATTGGAGATGCTACCAATTTGCATCAGGTACTCATGAACCTAGTGGTTAATGCTCGTGATGCTATGTCAGAGGGAGGTAGTTTAAGTCTTTGTGCCGAAAATCTATTTATTGATGAACATGACGCCCGGATGAATCTTGGTGCTAGTGTCGGACATTATATTGTGATTTCCATTACAGATACAGGTATGGGCATAGAACCAGAAATATTAGATAGAATCTTTGAGCCGTTTTTCACGACGAAAGACGTTGGCAAAGGTACAGGGCTAGGTCTGTCAACCGTACAGGGTATCATTAAAAGCCACAATGGTTTTGTGAAAGTGTACAGCGAAGTTGGAAAAGGCACAAAGTTTCAGGTATTTTTACCAGCAGTCGAGGCAGCAGCAAACGCATCTGTGGAAGACTTGGAACTCCTCAAAGGCAATGGCGAATTAGTTCTAGTTGTAGATGACGAAGCTAAAATTCTGGAGACTACCAAAATCTTGTTAGAGGCTTATAACTATAGCGTATTGACGGCTGAGGATGGCATGGAAGCGATCGCACTATATGCCCAACACCAAGATAAAATTAGCTTGGTATTAATGGATATGATGATGCCTGTCATGGATGGTAGTACGACCATTCGCGCCTTACAAAAAATTAATTCTCTGGTCAATATTGTTGGTGTTAGTGGGTTGCTAACTAGCACTCAATTGACAAAAACCGTGAGAGTGAAAAAGTTTCTTGCCAAACCCTACACACAAAAGGAGTTGTTAGAAACTCTACACAACATACTCTCCCAGACATCGAAAACCCCGCAAAGGAATCTATTGGAGAAGAGAAGCTAGGGATAGGGAACAGGGAATAGGTGACAGGTTACAGGTTACAGGTTACAGGGGACAGGTGAGAGAGTAACTCATCCCCAATGCCCAGCATTTCGTTATTCTGTATATATGAGAGCCAAAATTGACAATCAAGTGCTATTTTTACACCATGAGGACTTACCAGAGTTTAAAAAAGGTGGTTCTGTAGTTAGAAACTCTTATTTCTGGGCATTGCGTTCAATTGCTGGTCGTTCTACCCGTTATCGTGATTGGGAATATGAGCCAGAAGTTTGGCTAGCACTGACGCGAATGCTGTTATCATTTGCAGAATCTGGATACTTAGGTTATCGAGAAACCACCTTGGAGTTTCCCCTATCCCAAGAAGAAATTCCTGATGTATTGCGAGACGTATCAACGTGGGAATAGGGGACAGGGGACAGGTGACAGGGAAATGACTAATAACTAATGACTAATGACTAAGATTAATCGCCGCCAATTTCTGACAACTTGTAGTCTAGCTACCTTAGCTACCCAAATTCCCCAAGTTACTGTCCAAGGTCAACTATCCCCCAACCATATAATTAAACCGCCAAGGCTCAAGGTAGGTGATACGGTGGGATTGGTTGCACCGGCTGGTATTTTTGACCCTAAATATATTGAAGTAGGACAGCAATATCTGACGCAATTAGGATTAAAAACTAAACTAGGAAAACATATTTTAGATCGTTATGGTTATTTAGCTGGGAAAGATAGCGAGCGCGCTCAAGATTTAAATGATATGTTTGCTGATAATTCAGTCACAGCTATTCTCGCTATCCGTGGCGGTTGGGGCTGCAATCGCATTTTACCTTTACTCAATTACTCCTTGATTCGCTCCCATCCAAAAATTCTCATGGGCTACAGTGATATCACTGCTTTATTGTTAGCAATTAATGCCCGTAGTCGGATGATGACTTTTCATGGGCCAGTCGCCACATCTACCTGGACTCCCTTTATGTTGGACTACCTCAAGCGCATCCTCTTTCATGGGGAAACTGTCACACTTGAAAATACCAACTCTCCTGAAGGGCAAGTACAAACTATAGCATCAGGAAAGGCCAGGGGTAAACTTGTGGGTGGTAACTTATCAGTCCTATCTGCAATGGTGGGTTCACCTTACTTACCCTCTTGGTATAAAAGTATTTTGTTTGTAGAAGATACCAACGAAGATATTTATCGGATAGACCGGATGTTAACACAGTTAAAAAATGCAGGTATACTGCACCAAATTTCTGGTTTTATTTTTGGACAATGTAGTGATTGTAGCCAAGGAGATGAACCTTCGCTGACATTAATGCAGGTATTGCAAGACCACATCCTTCCTTTAGAAATTCCCGCTTGGTATGGAGCGATGATTGGTCATATTCAGGATAAATTTATCTTACCAATTGGGCTGTCTGTAGAAATCGATGCCACCCTGGGAACAATAAAATTATTAGAGGCCGCAGTTAGTTGAAGGATCATTTGTCAAGTTAATATAAGCATCATTTGCAATTCCAGCTATTGCGGTTAGTATAGTTTAGATCCTAGGAAATTACTTAAAATATATTTTTTGATCAAAAAATATTTGCTTCAGTTAGGAAACACTGGCAATCATCAGTTAGTCTGTTTTTCAGCAGAAGTAAAGTATGGTTATTTAGTTCTATGACTATTGCAAATTGGTTTCAAAATTCTCAACAACATTCACTATGTGGCAACATCACAGGATACAAACCAAATAATCATCACGCTATCAACTTATTTATTGGCTTGTGTGCTGCTTTACCTGTGAGTTTGGCTTTACCTGTAGCAGCTTTGCAAGTACAGGTGACTCCCGTGAAACCTCGCTTGGGAGATACGATATCTGTGTTGATAACCCCAGATAATCCAGATAGTGCCACCACCCCAGAAGTATTAGTGGGAGAAAAAACTTATCCAGCTTATCAAATTGCACCTAACAGATACCGCACCTTTATTCCCACAACTCCTCTAGAAAAGCCTGGTGCTAGAACTATCAAAATAGTTGGTGATGGCAAGGTAAGAAATTTGGCTGTCTGGGTAAGTAATCGTAAATTCCCCTTACAGCGTATTACTTTACCACCCGGAAAAGCTGGTGCTGGGGCGACTGAATACGAACTCAACCGAGTAGCTGCTTTTAAAGCGTTACAAACACCGCAAAAGTTTTGGCAGGGGACATTTCTCGCACCCAATAAAGGGCGACTCAGTACAGGTTATGGTGTACGTCGCTACTATAATGGTAAATTTGCAAATAATTACTATCATCGCGGCCTTGACTATGCTGGTGCGGCTGGTTCTCGTGTAACTGCCCCCGCAGCAGGTAAGGTTGCTTTAGTAGGCACGGTGTCTCAAGGATTTCGGGTGCATGGCAATGTAGTTGGCGTTGACCACGGACAAGGAGTGGTCAGTATTTTTATGCACCTCAGCCGCATCAATGTCAAAGAAGGTGATATTGTCAAGGCTGGACAGTTAATTGGTGCAGTTGGTTCTACAGGGGCTTCTACCGGACCCCATTTGCATTGGGGTTTGTATGTTAATGGGCAATCTATTGACCCAACATCTTGGCGAACTCAGACTAAGGAATAGTAGAAGTGGAACTAATCGCTTTTGCTGTTAGTTTTGGTATATTTTTTGTCGATAATATAGACAAAATAAGTTTGTTCCGTACCGTCCTTACCTTGCTTGGGTGGATTAAATTAAGATGAGCCTTATGAGTATTGAAAAAATTGTAGAACAAGCTCTCCAGGATGGTTATCTCACACCAGCAATGGAAGCAGAAGTTGGACGCATCTGTGATAACGCTTCGGAACTCTCGATTGAAGAGTATATGGCGTTGGATAAATTGATGGGGGCATTATTAACTGGTGAGGTAGTGGCAGTACCTCGCAAACAATTCATTAACGTCATGGAAGAATTGGTATTGACTGAAGCGATCGCCCGCGTAGCGGAAATTGAAGCCACTAGTGAAAGTTCCATAGATGTGGGTGATATCGCCGCTTATGCCCTCAATCGTCTCCCACCCTTATACGCCACCACAGAAGAAGGTGCTAACTACCAGCGTCAACGCGCCAAAGCTGAACTGCAAGAATTAATTTCTCAGCAAGTTCATGAGGCTATCAACCGTAACCTCGACCAACCCAATGATAATCGCACACCAGTTACAGCTAAAACCACTGGTAATGAGGTATTGGATCGAGTTAGTAGCTTATTGCAAGTCTATGCACCTAGCTTTGAGCAGAAATCGGCAACTTAAATTAATAGTCAATAGTCATTAGTCATTAGTTTTGAAATAGAGGCTTTTGACTGTGGACTATTGACTATTATTATTCACGGACTACGACCTTCATACCTACACCTACTTGTTCGTAAAGTAAGCGGACATCAGAGTTACGCATTCTGAGACAACCGTGAGAAATTGCTGCTCCTAGGAGATGAATATCTGGTGTACCGTGGAAGCCAATTTCATTACGACCATCCGACCAAAAACCAATCCATCTTTCTCCCAAAGGACTATCAGAACCAGGCGGAAAAATTTTGCCAGTTATGGGGTGTCGCCAGATAGGATCATGCTGCTTATCATTCACTTCAAACGTACCTGTAGGCGTTTCCCAACCCTTCTTACCTACGGCAATTGGGTAACTGGCGATAACTAAATCTCCCTTATAAACATAAGTGCGGCGATCGCTTAAATCAACTACCACTTGCTTGTTGATCTTGCCTTTTTGATTAGAAGACTTGTTCTGAGTGAAAATCTGAGAAAATATAGACCTCGGTTGCTCAGAAGCATTGGCCTTTTGTTTGATTTCTGGTGTTAATAATTTTGATTTTTCGGGTGTGTTAGTCGTTAAAGCTACATTTTGATTAACAGTATCTGAACTATTATGAGACTCCATAGCCGAGGACTTTGTTTGGGAAGCCCTCTGGTTGGTTTTATTTGGAGGTGTAGAAGCACCGAACGCGGTTTCACCTAAGCCTCCTGTGTAAACATCTCCAGGGCGGCTGGCTATGGTGGAGGCTGGCTTTTTAAACTGCCCTTGCGTTGTAGTAATGCGCCAATGGATAGCTACCGATAAAATAGCTGTGCCAAAACAGATAAGCATTACCATACGTGCTAGAGATTCATTTTTTACCATTGCCATCACTTCTTGTTTATCCCTGACATACTCAGCTTAATAGTTGAAGTCCTTGATTATTCAATTCTTAAGAATTTATAAATTCCTATCTGTTAACTTATAACTCTATTGATAACCTTGGGCAAACTAAGGCGATCAGAAAATTTTAACTAATAGACTTGCCAAGAACCACTTTATTGTCTTGGCGTTGCCAAAATGTCTTTCTAAATTTTGAAATTATCTTGATTGCTCTCCAAGAGTCAGAATAAATCATTAATGGTGTGGGTGGGAGAAAGACTATGTTGGAAAAAGTATTATTAGCAATCACAATTACATTTGCCCTCAATTTATTTTCTCAAGTCCGCGTGCCTCGTTACACTAATTCTGGTGCTAGTGACCAACAACATACAGAAACATCAGCAACAGTTTTGGTAACAAGACCGGAAAAATAACATTTTTTAAGGTTACATATCCATAAGATTAGTAATACTAAAGTTACACTGAGTCTTCAAATATCAAACTAGCAGAGTATTTACCCTGAATAATCGCCTAACATCATAGCAAAGGTTAGACATTTGCCATATTATAGCTGTCTTTATCACGGTTCTTATAATCAAAAATAGATGCTCATAAGTGAAATTTCTGTCTGCCAGATGACTGAGTTTTTAAATTTGATTGTTAATTGCCAAGTTGTCTAATTTACATGATAGGTATTTGAACAAATCATCCCTACAATATTTATTGTTTAATTTTGAATTGTTAATTGGCTATTCGCTGATATCCCCCGCATAAATGAGGGGAGTTTTACGCATTACGCCTCATAAGTTCTAACTAGATAGATATTTTTGATACATATGATACAGCATTTGTCAATATTGGATAGTCAGATGAGCTGGTCTGCACAGACATTTGTCAGATTGCAGTAACGGAGATGATGCACCATAATAGTCCAGGCAATTGCTAACTGGGAAAATTGAGATTTTGCGTAATCAAAAATCCAGCCAAAATTTTATAACTCAGTGTTCCAGTCTTCAATCCGTCCCTTATTCAGGAACAAGCTGCCAATTACCAAGTCTAATAGATAGGGATGATTTACAACCAGTACGATCTATGAGTCAATCGATTACTGTATCCTGGTCAACGGGTGATGCGGGGTATTCAGAAGCATCGGTGCAAGTTGACAAACTCTCTAACCACGATTTAATTTTGCGCTGTCAAGTCGGACTGCGCCCAGATCGTGCTGCGTTTGCAGAACTGTTGCGCCGCTATCAAACCCAAGTTGATAGGGTTTTATACCACCTAGCTCCAGATTGGCCAGACAGAGCTGACTTGGCTCAAGAAGTGTGGATTCGAGTGTATCGGAATGTTAACCGATTGCAAGAACCATCTAAGTTTAGGGGCTGGTTAAGCCGCATTGCCACTAATTTGTTTTATGACGAATTACGGAAGCGGAAGCGGGTTATGAGTCCCTTATCGTTAGATGCTCCCCGTTCAGTAGATGACGGTGAAATGGATTGGGAAATTGCGGGAGATACTCCTGGGCCAGAGGAAGAACTGACAACAAGAGAATTTTACGAGCAATTGCGTGAGGCGATCGCGGATTTACCCGAAGTATTCCGCACTACCATTGTTCTGAGAGAAATCGAAGGGATGGCATATGAAGAAATTGCCGAAATCACCGGAGTTTCCCTAGGAACTGTGAAGTCAAGAATAGCCAGAGCGAGAACCCGCTTGCAAACTCAATTGCAAAACTATCTTGATGCCTAATTTACAGTATCTTCACTCTGCCCTATGGCAGAATTTAAGCATTGATTAAGAATTGTGAGGAATGTGGCTCGTGCCTCTGCCATCAGGAGAAAAATTTAATTATGCTCTTAGGTTTGCCCACTCCTTTTACCCGTGGATGAATTGCTAATAATGTTAGTATGACTACTGATTCTCAGTTTAATGATCCTTGTCGGTGGCAAATTCCAAGAGATTTACCAAATGAGATGGCAAAGCATACCAATGAAGCAACGGGTGCTATGGATATGGTGAAGCGCGATCGCTTTGAATTATTGAGTGCTTATTTAGATGGTGAGGTGACAGCAGCAGAACGTCGGCAAGTAGAAGATTGGTTAGCCAATGATGCCTCTGTTCAACGCCTGTATAGCCGACTACTAAAGCTCAGGCAAGGTCTGCGGACTATGCCAGTGCCAACAACCCAAACGACCCCAGAAACGACAGCCGACCAAGTATTTGAGCGGATTAATCGTCGTTCTAGAATTAAATGGGTATTTGGTGGTGCGGCGATCGCTGCTTGTATGATTGGTGCATTATCTAGCTGGCTGCCAAATCGAGAATCTGGCATATTGCAGCTAGCACAACAACCACAAGCACAACCTACCCAGGCTGCTGCTAAGTCAGAACTATTGCCAATGATCGCCTTGAACAACCCAGTCATGGAAATTCCCAAGGCAGCAACATCTTCTCCAAAGAAGTTGATCAATCAACCATCATCGGGACTAGGAGAAGTTATCCCAAACATCAACTAATCTCCATGTTTGTAGTCAGCACTTAAGTGCTGATTTTCAGGGCTAAAGTCCTCACTACAAACCCTTAGTCCCAGCTATCCTGGAGTGATAGATCACAACCACTCCACCAACCATCAGGTAGGAGTAAACCTCCTAGCTTTTTGATTCTTTCTGGGTTCATCAGATATCCCCAAGCCCAACCCAGAGACAAACCCTGGAGATTGTATACTTCCACCTCTTGGCGATTGTAGAGATTTCCTGACATTTGTCTAGTCGGTTGATAATCCTCCAGCTCGTCTAAGACATCTAAAATCCAGGGTTCAGCAAAAGAGACTAAATATCCGTGGACTAGTTCTTTTCCTATAGTCATAGCTGGGTAGCCCATCGGCAAAGTAAACAGTTGACCCAGAGTGGTGCATCTTTGGGTATCTACTACCAGCCCAGCACAGTATTTTTGATAATTGACTTCACCTGGTTTGAGTGTACCGTAGACAAAAACCCGCACTCTCCCAGAAATTTTTGTATGGAATATCATATGAGCTTAAGCAAAGTTAATTACACAGTTACTTATTAAGCTTGAAAGGGATTGCTCTAAATTTAAATTCCCCTAGCGCAATTACGAATTAGTAATTACGAATTACGAATTGTCATTTGCCTACCATCATCTACAATATGGAGGCACATAAGATTTACAGTCCAGTAGGAGAATTTTTGGTGGATTCCCGATACAACCCAGAAGCGATTGAGGAAAAATGGCAAAAAACATGGTTAGAACTTGGCTTAGATAAGACCCCTACAGATAGGAATAAGCCCAAATTCTACGCTCTATCCATGTTCCCCTATCCATCGGGCAGCCTGCACATGGGTCACGTCCGTAACTATACAATTACCGATGTGATTGCCCGCCTCAAACGAATGCAAGGGTATCGGGTACTGCATCCAATGGGATGGGATGCCTTTGGCTTACCCGCAGAAAACGCTGCCATTGACCGTGGCGTACCCCCTTCCCGGTGGACTTATCAAAATATTGACCAAATGCGGCAACAATTGCAGCGTCTTGGCTTGTCAATTGATTGGGATTGTGAACTTGCCACCTGTTCACCAGACTATTACAAGTGGACACAATGGATTTTTTTGCAGTTTTTAGAAGCTGGTTTGGCTTATCAACGAGAAGCAGCCGTTAACTGGGATCCTATTGACCAAACTGTATTAGCAAACGAACAAGTTGATAATGAAGGACGTTCTTGGCGGAGTGGTGCTAAAGTTGAGCGCAAATTACTCAGACAGTGGTTTTTCAAAATTACCGACTACGCCGAAGAATTATTAAACGACCTGGATAAATTGACAGGCTGGCCGGAACGGGTCAAGTTGATGCAGGCGAACTGGATAGGGAAATCTACAGGAGCGTATTTAGAATTTCCTATTGTCGGCAGCGATGGAAAAATCGCCGTGTATACCACTCGTCCTGATACTGTGTTCGGTGTCAGCTACGTAGTCTTAGCACCAGAACATCCCCTGACTCAGCAAGTCACCGCTAAAGACCAAAAAGCGGTAGTAGAAGCCTTTATTCAAGAGGTGACAAATCAAAGTGAGTTGGAACGTACCGCCGAAGACAAACCCAAGCGCGGTGTTCCTACTGGTGGCAAAGTCATTAACCCGTTCACAGGGGAAGAAGTACCTATTTGGATTGCCGACTATGTACTGTATGAGTATGGTACTGGGGCGGTTATGGGTGTACCTGCCCATGATGCACGGGATTTTAAATTTGCCCAAAGATATGATTTACCCATTGATTTTGTTATCGCTGCCCTAGAAGATGTGGCAGGTTTTGATTTAAGCCCAACATCAGAAACAGAAGAAGTTACCCAACTAGTTCAGATTGAATATAACGAGGCATACACTGAGCCAGGAATTTTAATCAATTCTGGGTTGTTTACTGGCATGACTTCCGCAGAAGCCAAATCAGCAATTACTAAATATGCCCAAGAACAAGGTTTTGGTAAAGAACGTATTCAATATCGCTTACGGGATTGGTTGATTTCGCGCCAACGCTATTGGGGCGCACCCATTCCAGTTATTCACTGTCCCAACTGTGGGATAGTACCAGTACCAGATGCAGATTTGCCTGTACAGTTGCCCGAAGAAGTGGAATTTACCGGCCGTGGTGGTTCACCGTTGGCGCAGTTGGAAAGTTGGGTAAATGTGCCTTGTCCTACTTGTGGTACTCCTGCTAAACGAGAAACCGACACGATGGATACCTTTATTGATTCCTCGTGGTATTTCTTGCGGTTTCCTGATGCTAAAAATGAAAATCAGGTGTTTGACCCTACTAAAACTAATGACTGGATGCCCGTAGAGCAATACGTAGGTGGTATCGAACACGCTATTTTACATTTGTTATATTCCCGGTTCTTTACTAAGGTATTGAGAGATAGAGGTTTGTTGAACTTTGATGAACCATTTGAACGCCTATTAACTCAAGGGATGGTGCAGGGTTTAACTTACCTGAATCCCAACAAGGGAGGTAAAGATAAATGGATTCCTTCCAATTTAGTTCACCCCAATGACCCCCGTGACCCTCAAACGGGTGAACCATTGGAGCGTCTTTACGCTACTATGTCCAAGTCTAAGGGTAATGGTGTTGCGCCAGAAGATGTAATTTCTAAGTATGGTGTAGACACAGCGCGGATGTTCATCTTATTCAAAGCACCACCAGAAAAAGACCTGGAATGGGATGAGGCGGATGTTGAAGGACAATTCCGGTTTTTAAATCGGGTTTGGCGGTTGGTGACAGATTATGCTGCGGCTGGGGTCTGTCGTAAACAGGCTCAACTTGCTGATTTGAGTAAGCCAGAAAAGGAATTACGGCGGGCAATTCATACGGCTATCCAAGCTGTAACGGAAGATTTAGAAGATGAGTATCAATTCAATACAGCCGTTTCCGAGATGATGAAGTTAAGTAATACCCTCTCTGATGCCGACTGTCGCAATTCACCAATTTATGCTGAAGGTGTGCAAACTTTGGTGATTTTATTAGCTCCTTTTGCTCCACACATTGCTGATGAATTGTGGCATTTATTGGGTAATAGTAAATCAGTTCATAATCAGACTTGGCCTGCTTTTGACTCGGCTGCTTTGGTGGCTGATGAAATCACGTTGGTGATTCAGGTTAATGGTAAGAAACGCGCTGATTTGCAAGTTCCAGCCCAAGCAGATAAGTCTGAGTTGGAAAAATATGCCCGTGAATCAGAAGCGGTTCAGCGTTATTTGGAAGGCAAGGCAATTAAAAAGGTGATTGTTGTACCTGGGAAGTTGGTCAATTTTGTGGTTGTTTAGTTGCTCACACGAGTTATTCGTGTAATGAAGAGTGCTGAGTAAATTTATTTATGGAGACGCGATGAGTCGCGTCTCTAAAAAGGGTTTATTTGTTGTATTCTTTCTGCAAATAGCTAATAAAAATATAGTTATTTATTCAAGTTAAATTTTTGATATTTTATCAAGAATCAATAGTATTTAAGAGTCGCTACTAATATCTTTTTGAATACCATTTCTTTCACGTTTAAGGCTTTCTTCTAGAGCTTGAATTTGCTCACGACGCGCTTCTAATTCTAGTGTGCGACGTGCTAAATCTTGGTTTTGTAAAGTTAGCGATTGTCTCCACTGTTCGGCTCTTTCTGCTTCTTGTTGTAAAAATTCTGGGGTGACACCAGTTGTTAGATAAGCTTGCACTAAATATAATACCCAGTCACAAGCATCTTCCATATGTTCGATATGACCTGTGGCGGAAAGTTCTACTAACACCAGCAATTTTTCGCTGATTGTGTTACTTTTGCCCAGTAAAATGAAAGCTTCTTCTGGAATCATTGTCCAAAGGGAATCAGCTTCTTGACGTGCTAACAAGCGTAATTGGTACTGGTTTAAAAATTCATTTTTATGGACTTGGGCTAGATATAGCATGGCTGTGGCTTTATTCCCATTCAAAATTCAAAATTAGGGTAATGGGAAGACTCCCATTACCCTTTACAGCTATGCTAAACCACTCAGGCGATCGCGTAAAATCTCTGCTTGTTTTTCCGCTTCGGCTAAAGCTTCTCTTGCACTCTGCACTACATCTGGCCTAGCTTTATCCACAAAGTTGGCATTGCTTAACCTACCTTTGAGAGATTGCGCTTCGGCTTCAATTTTGCTCAGGCTTTTCTCTAGCTTGGCACGCATGGCTGCTAAATCCACCACACCATCTAGAGGTATGACTACCTGTACTGTACCAACTACACCTGCAATAGCTTTTTCTGGTTCTTGTGTTGGTGGTTGTAATTCCTCGGATGCTGGAGTTTTTTCTGTGGCGGGTGGGAATAACTGCGCCCAGAATTTTTGTCTGGCTTTGGCTGACAATAAAGTGCTGAGAACAAACCAAGTTGCGTAACCCAAACCAACGAGTTCAAAGAAAATGCCAATGACAGGAATATCATCTAGGGTATCGCCAACAGCTATGGCGATTCTGAAAAAGATGAAACCGACGATAATCCAAACAATTGTCCGCCAACTACTTTTGGGTTTTGGCTGTACGACTGTTTGGGGTTTTGGTTCATCAGCAATGGTCAAAGTCTCCACCTTGGCTAAATCTTTAATGTAAGATTGTCCCGCCGTGAGGATTTGGCGTTCTTGTGGATTTTCCGACTGTAAATTTGCTGTGACTTTTACCCCTGGTTTGACTTCCGCTTCGGCGCGTAAATTGCGGATGGTGCGGATAGTACCAATTAGCAGTTCAAACTGTGTTTCTAAGGTTGGGTTAATGAGGTTGGTATCAGGTTTCGGATATGGCTGTAAAGCTAACGTCTCGACTCCGCTCGACGTTAACGTTTGTTGAGAATCGGCTGGTTGTTGGGTGAGAGTCTGCCAAATTTCTTCGGTGATGTGGGGCATAAAGGGATGCAGTAGCTTTAAAATCCCTTCTAGTACGTAGGCGAGAATTTGTTGGGCTACTCGCCGCGATGCTGGGTCTGCGTCTTTTTGCAGTCTAGATTTTACTAGTTCAATATACCAGTCGCAAAAATCACCCCAAATAAATTCGTATAGTCCCTTGGCTGCTTCTCCTAAACCGTAGTTATCGATGGAGTTAGTGGTTTGCTGGATAACTTGATGATAGCGGGAAAGAATCCAGCGATCGCTTAATTCCGTGGCAAGTGGTTGACCTAATTGTGCTGGGGTTTGTCCATCTAGATTCATCATCACAAAGCGGGCGGCGTTCCACAACTTGTTGGCAAAGTTGCGGGAAGCTTCTACTGATGATGATTCATCTTTTTTGCGATCGTATTCTAAACGAATATCTTGACCAGCACCCGCTACTTCTTTAACTAAGGTGTAACGTAGGGCATCAGTACCGTATTTATCAATCAGCAACAGTGGGTCAATCCCATTGTTAGATGACTTGGACATCTTTTTATTGTTTTCATCCCTGACCAAGCCGTGAATGTAAACGGTCTGGAAGGGCATTTTTCCAGTAAAGTGACCAGCCATCATCGTCATTCTAGCTACCCAGAAGAAGATGATGTCAAAGCCTGTAACTAGGGTAGTGGTGGGGTAGTAGGTGGCTAAATCTGGAGTTTGTTCTGGCCAGCCTAATGTAGAAAACGGCCATAACCCAGAAGAAAACCAGGTATCTAAGACATCTGGGTCTTGTTCTATCTGGACATTTTCCCCAAATTGTGATTTGGCTTTCTCCCATGCTTCATCTTGGGATTTAGCAACTACAAACGGTGTGCTATCGGTGATTTGTCCGCCTGTCTCACTGATAGCATACCAAGCGGGGATTTGATGACCCCACCATAATTGACGCGAGATACACCAATCCCTGAGACTTACTAACCAATCGCGGTAAACCTTTGTCCAGCGTTGAGGGACAAATTCGGGGGTGTTTTGCTGGTCAAGGAAGTCTAATGATTTATCCGCCATTGGGCGAATTTTGACAAACCACTGAGTAGATAATAATGGTTCAACGGGAACTTTACCGCGATCGCTATAAGGAACGGTATGCTTATAATCTTCTATCTTTACCAGCACACCATCGGCTTCGAGGCGTGCAACTACATTCTTTCTCGCTACAAAGCGGTCTTGTCCTTGAAACTCCCCGGCGTTGGCGTTCAGTGTACCGTTTTTATTAAGGATATTAATAAACGGCAGATTGTGACGCTTACCCATTTCAAAGTCATTGGGGTCATGGGCGGGTGTTACCTTCACGCAGCCTGTCCCGAAAGTGGGGTCAACTAATTCATCGCCAATGATGGGAATTTCCCGTTGCATAATTGGCAGAGTTAAAGTTTTACCAATCAGGTGTTTATAACGGTCATCATTGGGATTGACAGCTACACCCGTATCACCCAGCATAGTTTCTGGGCGAGTCGTCGCCACCTCTATATAACCAGAAGCATCTGTCAAGGGATAGCGGAAATACCAAAGATTACCCTCAATCTCTCTAGATTCCACCTCAACATCAGAGACAGCCGACTGGGAAGCCGGACACCAGTTAACTAAATATTCACCACGATAAATTAAACCTTCATCATAGAGACTCACAAAAGCTTCCACCACAGCTTTAGATAAGCCCTCATCCAGCGTAAACCTCTCCCGTGACCAGTCTACCGACACACCCAAGCGTCGCAGCTGATTAACAATTGTTCCCCCTGATTCCGCTTTCCATTGCCAAGCACGTTCTAAAAATTTGTCGCGTCCCAACTCATAGCGGGTTTTACCCTCGGCTTTGAGTTGTTTTTCTAGAATGGTGTGGACAGCAATACTGGCGTGGTCAGTTCCTGGTAGCCACAGGGTATTTCGTCCCTGCATCCGGTGATAACGCACTAGAGTATCAATCAACGCACTCTCAAAGGCGTGACCCATGTGCAGACTACCGGTGACGTTTGGTGGCGGAATTACGACACAATAAGGTTCACCAGCATGATTGGGGTCAGCTTTGTAAATTTGGTTGTCTTCCCAGAATTTTTGCCACTTTGCTTCAGTGGAAAAAGGATCGTAGAGACTGGGAAGATTCGGTATAGTTGCGGTCATTCTGGGAAAACTGCGTTTGGATGGACTCTTATAAATTTTGCCACAGGGTTGGGGTATGGGGCATTGGGAACAAATCAATTCAAAATTCAAAATTAAGAACTTAACTATTCACTCTTAACTTTTGATTTCTCTCATCTAGGAATTTTAACTGGTGGTATAGACAGCTAATTTGTGGTAGGTTTACCCCGGTGGATTGAGCTTTTCTTAAAGGGTTGCCTAAAATTGCTTCTACCTCTAATTGGCGGCGTTCATCATAGTCGATTTTCATGCTAGGACAGTAAGGGGTCATCTTGATGGTGTAATCTAGCATGGTTTGAATGAAGCTATCAGGAATTATCCGCCCCATGCTGTTCGCCCCAGCTTTCACTTCATACATGATTTGTTTTACTAATGTGCTGGTGTGGGTATCTGTCATTAATTCGTTGGTGCTGGCGTTGAGAATTACAGACAGTCCATTGTAAGGAATATTCCACACCAGTTTTTTCCAACGTGCCAGTAATAAATCTTCTGCTAATTCAATCCCAACTCCTGCGCTTTGGAAATCTTTGGCTATTTGCTGCATTTTTTCTGTAATTCCAGCCGCAGAATATTCGGGGATATATTCCCCTAAAGTAATGTGTCCATAGTCTAAATGCCGGATATGCCCTGACCCCACTTTATTAGAACACAGGAAGCACAAACCACCAATTACATGAACTTTGTGGAGAATTTGGGCTATTTCTTCTTCTACACCTAGTCCATTCTGTAATAACAACACCACTCCACCATCTTTAACGACGGGTGGTAACAATTGCGGTAGCAAATGATTTTGAGTCGTTTTTAGTGACACTGCTACCACATCGCATTTTGGCATCTTGGTGACATCGTTGTAGGCGTTCACTTGGGGGAGGGTAAAGTCACCGTCTTTTGATTCGACGATTAAACCGTGGTTTGTAACGTGTTCGTAGTCACTCTTGAGTAAAAAGTGAACATCTAAACCAGCTTTTTGCAATTTAGCACCGTAAAATCCGCCTAATGCACCAGTTCCCAAGATGCCATATTTGCAATGCTGTTCACTCATACTTTTTTGCCCAAAATTTTCTGATGATTATCATAGACCAGTGTCTAAAAACCAACTACTACCGCTACGCAAAAGTCAAAAGTCAAAAGTTTTTCAAGTAGAACGGCGTAAATGATTAATGGTTTGTAGTGTACCCATGCGGGGTGAATCCTACGGATACGCTACGCGTTCACGCAGTGTTCCGTAAAGCCTGCGGTATAGCTACGCTTAGGGCGCAGTCTCTCTGAGAGAAGGAAGCTAGTTTGAAATAATTTATTCACAAAAATTAAACCTGTTTCACAATAATTTAAAATTTTTGGCAGGAGACACAATGAAAATCTATTTTCTCAATCCCCAATCATTAGGTAAAAAAATGGCTGATATTGTTGATATTGCAATTAGTGCTGATGCCTTTAAAACTCTGGTGACTGCTGTCAAAGCTGCTGGTTTAGTAGAAACATTAAAAAGTCCTGGCCCTTTTACTGTTTTTGCACCCAATGATGATGCTTTTGCTAAATTACCGCCAGGAACTATCCAAACTTTGGTACAGAATATTCCCCAGTTAACCAGAATACTCACCTATCATGTCGTGCCTGGCAAGCTGAAACAGGCTGACTTAGCGAAACTTGGTACAGTCACATCTGTTGAGGGTTCACCTATCAAGATTGATTGTTCTGAAGGTTTTGAGGTCAAAAACGCCACGGTTTTAGCCGCAGATATTGAAGCTGATAACGGTATTATTCACGTTATCGATACTGTGATTTTGATGGGTTAACGGGACTTAAACATTTTTGAGGGTTAAATAAGCTTAAAACCTTTGCGGGGTAAGGGAAATACACCAAATACACTAAAACGCCTGAAACCCAGATATACGAACAAATCAATCAAAGCGATGTCCAAGTCTCTTGATATATACGTTTGAGGCTATTTTATAGGTGTTTTTTGCCTAAGACCCATTAATGATTATTTGGGTGGGTATTACCCACCTGATTTATCGCTAAATCATTAGAATAGTTTATTAAAAGCATACTTATAGACTGATGAATTGTAATTTATGTTAAATACACACAGAAGTATTTACTTTAGATATATGCTAAGTTAAGTTGATATATCTAAAAATATATTGAGTTTTAGATGCCAACATTATCCCAACAGATTAATGCTTTATTTTCATAACTTAGCTGAGTTCTCTCGTGCTAACTGCGTGGGGATTTGTGCCTTTCTTGTCCCTGCTAATTTACTAGCTACATTGTCAACCATAATTTTAGCTGTCATTAGTCGTCCAACCCTTCAAATTTGGCAAGCTGCTAGCATTGCAAGTGTTTTCGCAGTCTTAATGATACTACACGTATATACTTGGTTCATGATTGGTGTGGTGATGTCTCCCACCTATATTTTGTTAGGTTTAGCAATTACCTGCTTACTTACCAACGTTGCAGCTATCGTTTTACAGAAACGCCACCTTCACCGCTTCACTATTTCCCAAAACATTTGAACTAAATGCGGTAAGCCCCACACTCAAATCTTAGTAGGGTGGCAAAGAATAGCAATTGACGACGATTGCTCCATGACCAAAGGCAACCAATGTTGAGTATAGCCGTTCTGGAAGGTCGAGTCGGATTTGGTTTGATATTCTTTTCTCATCATAAATGTTTGGATGTACTGTAAATCCCAGAAGTCATAGTTAGCTTTAGTCTCAGCCTATGATATTCAAGCTATTAGGACATGGGCTGAGACTAAAAATTTTTCCCTCAAGCCTTGTTCCTTAAGAATTAACCCTCTCTCAAAGCCAAAAACTGCTCATCATTAATCCTTCCAGATTGATGAAGAACATCTGTTATTTCCGAAATAGTTAAAACTGCATGGCCACGATAACCATTTTCTACTAATCTCTTTTGTACACCTTGTTCATGGTCAATAAATACCACAATATCCTGCACATTTAGCCCAGATGACTTTAACTTTTCTGCCCCTTCCATCACACTTTTACCACTAATGAGAATATCATCAACAACCGCCACTGTTTCCCCTGGATAAAAATTACCTTCAATTAGTCTGCGAGTTCCATGTACTTTTACCTCTTTTCGAGGGAAAATCATTGGACAATGCAGACGTAAAGATAAGCCAGTAGCAGTGGGTAAAGAACCATAAGGAATACCCGCTAATCTGTCAAAAGTTAAATTTTTTAAAATTTTTTCATAGCCACTAAGAACTTGATTAAAAACCTGGGGGTTAGAAATAATTTTGCGTAAATCAATATAATAAGGAAATATTGCCCCTGATGCTTGGACAAATTCACCAAACATAATGCAACCAATATCATGAAGCTGTAAAATCAAATCATGGTAAGGGTGTTGCTTTGGAAAAACAACATCTGGAAGCCACACAGAACAGGTAGAAGCATTTTGAATTACTTGAGTTTTTATCTGATTAATTTCTGCGCGTAAAGACTTCGCTTCTTCAGATAAATTTTGTTTTGCCAACATATCTTGAGGCACAGGAATTAATAAACGATTCCCGTTACTATCTAAACCTGCTTCTAAGATTCGGTTTAAATTACCTCCCTCACCCCAAACACTACGCGCCATGATTATCCGTTCTGGTGCAACTGCCCTAATTTGAGATAACACTTCAGAATTAGTAGTTCCTACTTCTAAACCCAATTGTTCTGGAGTTCCCCAATTTTTTGATTCTTTTACTACTTGTAAATAAAGCGGTGATTCTTTCGTAGGATATTGCTGTAAAGCTTCTGCACCTGGGTTAGAAGTACAGCATAAAACAAAGACTGCTTTATCAGGATAAACCAAAAATGGAGCTACATGATCTTGTCCTGTATAGGGAGTAAGTGTAATTGCATCTACTTGCCATTCTGTAAATACTGTCTTAGCAAAGATAGTGCTGGTATTTAAATCACTATGTTTCGCATCTAAAATAATTGGAATATGATTTGGAATAGCTGCTAAAGTTTTATGCAGTAGTTCTAAACCTGGAATACCCAAGGCTTCATAAAAACCTAATGTTGGCTTATAAGCACAGACAAAATCAGCAGTTTCAGTGATAATAAATTGCATCCATTCCCACAAACCAGAGATGATAGCTTGAGATTTATAAATATCAGGCATCATCTCTATATTTGGGTCAAGACCAACAAACAGTAAACTTTGATTTTGCGATATAATTGTTTGTAATTTATCAGAAAAAATCATTTGTTTAGTCAATAATCATTAGTTAATGGGCATTGGGCACGGGATATTTATTCCTTGTCTCCTTCCCTTGCGTCCCCTACACTCCGAACTCTTCTAAATACCCGCAAACCATTCATAACCCTGATCCTCCCAGTAGCCTTGGAAAGGTGTTAGATGGCTCGTGAGAGTAATTTGAGTTACCCACTTACTCTGTTTATAACCAAGTTTAATTGGCGAAGCAAGGCGTAAAGGCGCACCATTATCAACTGGTAAAGGTTCACCATTTTTTTGATAAGCTAACAGTGTTTGAGGATGTAAAGCTGAAGCAATATCCCAACTTTCGTAGTAGCCGTCAGCCGATTTAAAATACGCATATCGGACATTACTTTTAGGTTGGGCAAGGGCAATAATTTCTCTTAAACGGATGCCACCCCATTGCACGATCGCAGCCCAACCTTCTACACAAATATGGCGTATAATCATGGAAGTTAAGGGCAAATTTTGAATCTCTGCCATACTCAGGCTTAAAGGATGATCAACTTCACCATCAATAATTAAACGATATTTTTCTATATCAATAATTGGCGTATACCGAAAGGTATTAACTATTAATTCCTCTGGTTGAATTTCGCTAATTGAAAATTCTGGGACTGCCTTCTGGGGGCTAAATATTAGCTTTTCTATTTTTTGATTCAGTGGTTCAGAAAGTGTACCCACCAAATCTTCAAATATTGGTGTACCACAACCACCTAGCAAAAAACTCATACTAGAAATACCGGAAATAGTTAAATATTTACGGCGGCTTAATTGGAGATGGCGTAGACGAATTAAATCCATATTTAATCATGCAAAATTAGCAATTACTATTTGTTCTACCAAAACATTGAGGCTGTGAGTTCTTCCCCTCCCGCTTTACGTCCTAAAAATGAGTGAATAATAGCAAATATTATGGACATTGGGACTGAGGTAAAATGAACTATTCGTAAAGCTTCCCAACTCCCAAACATATCAACAATAACAGGAAATTGAGCAGGTTTATACATACCTATCCCAGTCAATAATGCCAGTAGCAAAATCGGAATAATAGATGTATAGACAATCCGATGCCAAGCATAAACTAGACGTTTAGGATTCTGAGTTTTTTGTAATGCTTTGATATCGTTAACACCAACAAATCGATGTCGCCAGCGTCGAGTAGTTAAAACATAAATTCCGTACCACAGAAGATTTAGGGAGAATAGCCACATAGCTGCAAAATGCCAGTGTCTACCACCTGCTAACCAACCTCCTAACGTAAATATAGGAGGTATGTGTAAACCGGCACGTCCACCAAACACAGGGTTAGCATTGTAAATTTGCAGTCCACTAGTCACCATGAGAAATAGGCTAATGATGCTGATAGAGTGGAAAACCCTAGCCCCTATTGCTTGGGTAGGTAGTTTTCTCATCTTTGGGGGAATAGTTGCAGTCATTGATTTCAATGTTTTAGTTAAATAATTATATTAAAAAATGTGAAGCAAACTTTTCAAATCACATACTTAGAGGTAATCATCAGCACAAGACAGGCTGAAGAAGAAAATGAAATGTCCTCATTGTGCATCAACTTCATACCGTAAAAATGGTCATCGGAAGGGTAGGCAGAATTACCTGTGCAAGAATTGCGGTAAACAATTCCTAGAGTCTGTATTACCCCATCCCGAAGAAAATGAGTTGATGACGGATATTATTGGGCATAGTGAAGTATCAGTCGTTTTAGAAAATCAGTCTATAACGGAAAACACGACTGCACCATCTACGGCATCTTTTAGTTTAAGCCTATTAGAAGAACTATTACAAAATATCCTATCAAATGGGTGGTTAGAATCTCCCCTAGTCTATCAGTTTATTAAGAAAATTCAACAACCAATAGAAAATAGAACTGATTTTGCAGAAACAGGAATTTCTTTAATACTATTGGATGTAGAAAACTTAAAAATAAATATTGATATCGAAACATTTTTAGCCAGCATATGTAAATATCCGCTCAAAGTCAAAATAGGTTTTGCAAATTGGAAAAATCCTAGTATTGGCAAACAAGATATAGATTTATATGCGCGAGGTTATCAACTCGTTCATGTACCTGATGGCAAAGACAGTGCTGATGCGAAAATGATGACAGTTGGTGCTAATATTTTACGTTATTATCCTACTGTTAAAGAAATATTAGTCTGCTCTGGAGATGCCATTTTAAAGCATCTTTGTAATGAACTGCTAAACCAGGGTTTAACAGTGTATTGGGTACGTAGACAAGCCCAAATCCTGCATATAGAAAACTGCAATAATAGGCAATCGATTTTCTATTCTCTCCCCTTGACAATGGAAATTCCTTCTTTGGAAGATGTAGTACATAAAATAGAAAATTTAATTAAGTCTGAGCAAGAATCTATTGAAACTAAACTCAATAATCTCGTGGCGATCGCTAACCTATTTCAAGAGCGATGTCATCTAGAGTTGCATAATGATAAGTCAGAAAAAGCAGAAAAAATAGATCCGCTTACACAAACGCCTCATTCTCTTACAACATCCCCTGTTTGCCAAGAGGTTAATTCCCAAACAGACTTAGAGCAATTGCTTTTAGAAATTATTCATAATATCTATATTAAGTCTCCTAAAAGTAAATTATCTGTATCAAAATTAGGCACAGAATTACAAAAAATATGTGGTCAATCGCCTAATTCAATTATCAAGAAATTAAAACTTGGTTCTAGCTTTATCAAGTTTTTGCAGTCATCAGCCCTATTTACCTTGAAAGCCAACGGTAAAGAATACGAAGTCACTAAGTCTAAAGATCAGCCCTTGGGATGTAGCAATTTATAGCTTGATTATGTATGTCAATGTAATCTAATTTACTGCGTCTGCATAATTATTGCCCAGGCAAGACTCAAAAATCTAGCAATAACGACAAAATTTACAATTAGATCAGCTGTGGTGCTAGATTTTGAGAATATATGAAAATTGATCATGTTCACTTCTATGTAGAAGATGCCAAAGTCTGGCGAGATTGGTTTGTAAACTATCTGGGTTTCACATCAGTAGCTAGTGGTATCCATTCATTCCACACTTGCACAGAGGCAGTGAAAAGTGGTGTGGTCAAGTTTTTGCTGTCTTCACCTGTATTACCCACCAGTCCAGTAGCTGATTTTTTGCGTCAACACCCCCCTGGTGTAGTAGATATTGCGTTTGCAGTTGAAGATGTGGAAGCGGCGATCGCTCATGCTCAAAATCACGGTGCGAAAGTCTTACAATCTATCGAGGAACGCCCAGTAGGTGATTTTTTCCACAAATGCAGCAAAATAGCCGCTTGGGGTAGTTTGACTCATACCTTAATTGAACGCCCCCCAGAACTCCATCAAAGCCCATCAAACAACATTGTTACCGCTATAGATCATATAGTCTTGAATGTGGCAGCAGGTGACTTAGAGCGGGTAGTTAGTTGGTATGACAAAATTCTAGATTTTCAACCCCGCCAGACTTTTAAAATTCAAACCGATCGCTCTGCCTTGTATAGTCAAGTCATGGTTTCCCGTCAAGGTAACGTGCAGTTACCAGTAAATGAACCAGCTTCCCCAAATTCCCAAATTCAAGAGTTTTTAGATTGCAATCGCGGCGCAGGCATTCAACACATCGCCTTGCAAACAACCAATCTCGTCAATGCGATCGCCCAATTTCGTCAGCGTGGGTTATCTTTACTCTCCGTACCCCAAACCTACTACTCCCAACTCCAAAGCCGCCCCGGACTTCCCCTATCATCTGTAGAATTAGCCGCGATCGCTCAACAGGAAATTTTGGTAGATTGGCAGCAAGATTCCGATCAAGGAGTATTGTTACAAATTTTCACTCAGCCTATCTTCGGGCAACCAACCTTTTTCTTTGAATTTATCGAACGTCGTCGCCAAGCACAAGGCTTCGGAGAAGGTAATTTTCGCGCCTTGTTTGAAGCTATTGAAAGCGAACAAATCAAACGCGGGACTTTAGAGTGCTGAGTGCTGAGTGCTGAGTGCTGAGTGCTGAGTGCTGAGTGCTGAGTG
>NZ_CAWUDL010000029.1:0-71348 GCF_963920945.1 Anabaena sp. CCY 9402-a | reverse complement strand
GACAGGTGACAGGTGACAGGTGACAGGTGACAGGTGACAGGTGACAGGTGACAGGTGACAGGTGACAGGTGACAGGTGACAGGTGACAGGTGACAGGTGACAGGTGACAGGTGACAGGTGACAGGTGACAGGTGACAGGTGACAGGTGACAGGTGACAGGTGACAGGTGACAGGTGACAGGTGACAGGTGACAGAATATTTCCTGTTCTCTGTTCTCTGTTCCCTACTACCTGTTTCTTAGGTCGCAGAGGTGAACGATTATTGCCTCCGGCACGCTACGCGATCGCACTCTACCTTAGTACATTTTCTGTCTCTAAAGTCGATTATGCTGTCATTATTTACCAGATTCAGCACTCTTTATCAACTGAAAATTAAGCAATGTCAATCTCTGGCTGAAGAAACAATTTAGCTTCTGCTAGTCGTCGCCGCTTTAACCCTTCCTCAACTTGACTACCAGGGTTTCTATACAAAGCTAATGTCGTTTCTATCCCATCCCATAGCTGATTTTGTAAGACTCTTGTGATAGTCTCAAAATTCTTAGCACCAAAGAAGTTAGCTCCCAAATTGTAGGCAAAACTTAATATAGCTCCCTTTTGGTATGCGTTCAAATCTTGCCATCCAGGTATTTTCTCTAGAGGTGGGAGATAATCACGTTCTAACTGCAAAATCAATAGTTCGTCAGCTTCTTGCTGCGTGATTTTTTCACCCAGTTTCCACTCACTACCATCTTTTTTGCGAGTAGCACCCCAGCCAATAGTATATGGTTTACCCTTAGTCCGAGGATCTGGATAGACTTGTAATTTACAGCCTTCAAATTCTTTAATGATAGCTACTCCTGGAAGTGGTAATTTCCCCGACTTACCCCCATACCAGCTTTTTTCTAACTCTGCTAATTTTTGAATTAACTTATTAATAGCATTCTGAGTGTCTGTTCCCACTACCCCATCAGGTTGAAGACCTCGCTGTTGTTGAAATTGCTTAATGGATGCTTCAGTCTTGTCACCAAAAATACCATCTATTCTACCTGGATCTAATTTGAGTTTAGTTAATATTTCTTGTATTTGCTTGACTTGTGAACCTTGTGAGCCTTTCCTGAGACTCTCCGTGATACTCATAATTTATGTGTTTATTTTGATTAGTAATTATTCAATTACTAATAAAATATTATTTCCGTTTATACGCAATTGCTCCGTAACAAATATTGATTAGCTGCTACCAGACAAAAAAGCAAACTCTGAGTGAATATTCCAGCGTCTACCGTCGTGAATCAGTAACGTTAACTTGTCTACAAGAAACTCAAAGTACAACTGACGATTTGCAAACTCTGTCCAAGCAGCATGAAAGTTTTGTCTTGTTAAGTCCCGAAACGCAACTGTCATGTGAGGCGCGAAAGGACGCTTTTTACCTACTTCATCAATAATTTCTAAGTTGGCTTCCATGTGTGTCATTAACTGGACTTGTAATGACAACAATTCTGGACTTCTCACCACATCTATATATATGACGCGGGGCGGAAAGGCCGCAAACCCACTTAATGTTATGGATAATGATTCCTGCTGGCTTGTAAATTCTCTCAGCGAAGCTTCTAGACGTGATACCTTGCCATCTAGCCATTCAAAAGGGGGTTGCAGTGTAATGTGTGGCGGCGACTTTTGCGCGTGCTGACTAGCATAGTGATCAGCAAAGTGTTGCTTGATTTCGTTGGCGTAAGCTTGAATGTCTTGAGGTGGTAACAAGGCAATGAAAAACTGGCTCTTAGAAGCATCAAACATTCAAAAAACAGATAATCTTTAAGAATATTAGAACATAAAATTTCAAGAGGTCTACAGCAAAATGCCCATGTTTGTCAAAATAGAGGAAGGCAAAGTTGATAAAACTATTTTTGACCAATACGTACCCGCCCATAGAGCCTACGTTCAAGAGTTAATTGCTCAAGGACACAAAGCCAAAACAGGCTACTGGGCAAATTTTGGCGGTGGAATGTTACTGTTTGAAGCAGCTTCTATGAAAGAAGCTGAGGCGATCGTGGCACTCGACCCCTTGGTAAAGAACGGCTGCGTTAACTACAAACTATACGAATGGAAAATCGTAGCGGAATAATACTCACTTACTAAATATTGATGTTATACTATTGTTTAGACCTGGATCTATGCGACTGCAACGCCTAAATTTTGTCAGGACCGGAAGGTAGCAGCAACACAGGATGCTTGTAGTAGGCGTAGTCTCCGGGTCGCCCTATTTTGTAGGAGCGATCAGCAGCAATGCCTGGTTTTGGAGATTTAGTTCAAAAAGCTTTTTACCTTGGTGTCGGTTTGGCTTCTTACGCTGGTGAGAAAGCCGGAGGCAAGTTATCTGAACTGCGATCGCAAGTCCAAAAGCTGGCAGATGAGATGGTAGCGAAGGGCGAAATGAACACAGAGGAAGCCCGCCGCTTTGTGGAAGACATGATGAGACAAGCTCAACAGCCGCAACCACCTGCTGACACTTCCGAAAAATCACCACCTTCTGAACCTCGTCGCATCGAAATTTTAGAGGAAGACGAAGAACCCACGGTGAAAAAGGAATCGACTGAAAACGTAGATCAATTACGCCAACAAGTGCTAAACCTGCAAGAAGAGTTAAAGAAGTTGCAAAACGAGTAAGGCACTAGTGAGTAATGAGTAATGGGTAATGGGTAATGGGTAATGGGTAATGAGTGCTGAGTAAAAAGAAGAATACTCAACGCTTTGACACTTGATAAGTGTCGTAACTTCTGTTGCAGGAATATTCTTAACCTAAGTAATGTTTATCCCTTTCTACTCACTACTTTCTACTCATTACTCATTACTCATTACTCAGCACTCTTTTGCAGCTAGTACCATAAAACTTTGGTGGAATGTCGTTTCCATAAGAATCTATAATATAGATTACCTAGGGTGTACTCTAGTGCTTCCAGCCAAGTAGCACTAAGCGTCCTGTTGAAAGGAATTAAGGGCGTAACATTTATGGAACAGTGGCAAAAAGATTTGATCGAAATCGTGGAAACCGTGGCTGATGAAGTAGAACGCTTCTTCCTAGGAATGAGTGAAATGGTAGATACTTTCTTTGAGCTAACAGAAGAGATTTCCGAACAAGTACAAAACTCGATTGCTACTGAAGTGGATCAGTATTTACAGGATATAGCTGAACCAATTTTTGATGCTTATTGGGAATTGGAAGACCTTGTAGTTGATGCTGATCCCGGTTTTCCTTATTCCGTTGAACCTTCAGTTGAACAAAACCCTGCTTGTGTCGGTTGTCAGCATTACCACGGTCATGTGTATGGGGGTAATTTGTTGGTTTGTGGGATGCACCCCCACGGCTGGGATGATGGGAGTTGTCCAGACTGGAATGGGTAGTGAGTGCTGTTAGCGGTAGCGCGGCGTTTAGCCGATGCTGAGTAAGTGAGTGGTGAGTGTTAAGTTAGTAATTATTGGGTTCTCCATATTGCTAACATAGCCACCTTAGTAACTTATGAGTAATTTATCACCAGAAAATGTATCTCAGTCTAGCCAAGAGTTGAAGTATGGCGAACGTATTATTGCGGAAGGACAGCTAATTACATTTCCTAACCCGCGTGTGGGTAGACGCTATGACGTTAATATTAGTTTGCCGGAGTTTACTTGTAAGTGTCCGTTCTCCGGCTATCCTGATTTTGCTACCATTCATATTACCTACGTTCCTGATGAGCGCGTGGTGGAGTTAAAGGCACTGAAGCTTTATATTAATAGTTATCGCGATCGCTACATTTCCCATGAAGAATCTGCTAATCAAATTCTTGATGATTTTGTCGCAGCTTGTGACCCCTTAGAAGTGACGGTGAAAGCTGATTTTACTCCCCGTGGTAATGTTCATACTGTTGTAGAAGTGCGTCATCAAAAATAATTCAATCAACCTAGAACCCCGGATTTTCCAAAAAACTGGGGTTCTCAAGTTTAATCAAGATTTATTTGGTGGCTGGAACTAGTGGTCTATCAAGTTAGCTTTGAGGGTTTGTAGTAAGGACTTTAGTCCTTAGAAAAATCAGGACTAAAGTCCTTACTACAAACCTGCTTATCTCTCAATTCAAATTTGATGACCTACTAGTTGGGAATCAGAACTCACACTATCTAAAATTTCTAAAACTTCCCGTTCAAAAGCTACTTGAGCGCGATTAGTTTTACCACCAATATACAAGCGATCGCCTGTTTCTAATGCCCAAATTTGGGAGTGAGAAAAATAACTCATCACTGTACCCAACATCAAAATAGCAAAACCAGTATAAACAATGGGTATACCTGGGTCGGCTTTAATTTGCAACCCTGTACTACCCACTACATCTAAAACTTTCAGAGTGACACCGTTGACTTGGGTAGACATTCCAGCGCGGACAGTATCAACTAACTTCCCTTGGGAATCGTAAATTAACACCATCCCCTGCAAGTCTTTTGCTAATAGAGACACACCCTCACTCATATCTGGCTTCGTCGGAATCCAAGTTCCCCAAATGCGACCGGGAACTTTAGTATTTAATAGTCCCATTGGTAACTGAAAGATGGGGCTTTTGTTGATGCGGACGCGAACAGCCGAAATACCCCAATCTGTTTGGTAAAAAGTTATGCCATGATAACGCAGAGGTTGGTTAACAAAAATCTTTTTGTGGTCAACTTCCTGTCCCTGATTATTCAAAACTGACATATCGGAATAAAATTGGTCAATCCCACCGGTGGGAGTGTAATCAATCCAAAATCGATTGACGCGTACAGACCAATCTTTGGGAACTGGTGCGGCTAAAGGCCCAGCATCGATAATATTATTGACTTGAAATGTATCACCACTAGCAATCATTTCTTGAGCCATAAATCCCGTCATCGCCCCCCAGATTCCCCCTAGAAGAATCATGACGATGCCAATATGTACGATAATCGGGCCAATACGTCCGACTAGACCTTTACGGGCGTAGAGAATACCATCTTTTTCTTGAAAGATTTTATAACGACGATTTTGTAATAAGGGAGTTAAAGATTTCACAGAACCAGTATCTAGTTCTGCACTTAAAGCAAGTTTTTGAAATTGTCGTGGTTCTTCGTAATATTTCCAGCGTTGAGCAGTTTTTAAGGTTGGTAACTGACGGGTGAATGTGCAAGCAGTCAGACTAGTTCCAAATAAGACTAGTAAACTTAAAAACCACCAAGTCCGATACACATGATCCAAACCTACTACCTGAATGACCTTCCAAGTCAGAAAACCAAATAAAGCTGGGTGTTCTGGGTAGTTTGCTTGATAGAATGCTGGTGATTGACCTTGCTCGATGACAGTTCCACTTATACTGAACAGGGCGATGATTAATAATAGTGCGATCGCCAATCGTAAATCTGTCAATACAGGTAAAAACTCTCGCCGCAAGTATTTCCCTGGTACTGACCACCAAGGGGATGCTGTAGACGTTGAATTATCTATAGTCATTGCTTACAAACTGCCAAGGGGAATCCTAGAAATTAGAGAAAATACGCCAAATCCGACTAAAAGCGCACCGCTAACGGGGTTAATCCAACCAGACCAGCGACGCAACTCTAGTAATTTTTTAATTGAAGCAGTAAAAGTACCTGCTAAAATCAATGGTGCGACATATCCGGCTGTGTAAGAAATTAACAACACAGCACCCAAAATTAAGTCCTGTGTATTCGCTACCCAACCCAATAGACTAGCTAAAACAGGTGTACTACAAGGGGATGCAACTAAGCCAAAAGTCAACCCAACCCCATAGGAACGCACCCCAGGAGGTAAATCTTGGGAAATCCAATTGGTATCACCAAAAGAAGGTAATTGCAGAGGTAATGCTTCTAGTAAGTTCAGCCCCATGAGAATGGCGATAATGCTAACAATAATCGGCAAACCAATACCTATCTGACCGTAAACCTTGCCCACCAAAGCGGCTATAATGCCTAAGCCTGCTAGGGTAGTAGCCAATCCCAAAGCGAACCAAGTTGATTGGGCTGCTGCTTGGAGACGGCTTTTTGTTTCATAGCCACCAATATAGCCTATCGTAATTGGCAGCATAGACAGCATACAGGGTGTGAGGCTAGTTAGCAAACCTGCGGCAAAGATAATACCAATACTCAGCAAACTCAGGTGTGTCAGTTGATTAGCAACAAGGGTATTGGCAAATTGTTCTAGTTGGTAAAGTTGGGTTTGCAGATTCTCCAGCATTGGGTTTTAGTGAGCGTGAAATGCTTGTTCTGCTTGAATTGTAGCTTACTTTGGGATGCTAAGTTGGAGAAATGAGGATGTGTCGCCGTTGGCGATCACTTTTCTCAATTGTTATTAGCGATTAAAACTAAAACGTCCATCTACTTTTTTATTTTTAATATCAGCAGGAATTTTTACCTTTAGTTTTTTTGACAAATGATTATGTCACTACGGACAAATAGTTTGTCACTCTACAAGTACAATCGGGATGACTGGATTCGAACCAGCGGCCCCTTCGTCCCGAACGAAGTGCGCTACCAAGCTGCGCCACATCCCGTGAATTTACACATATGCCTAAACATAGCACAAATTATGAGCCATGCTAAAAATTTGATTAACCCAAGTTCTTAGCTCTGAAAGCTGATTAATTCAGCGAAGGATTTGCTTGCTAGGATTAGATTTGTACAACCTTCAGTGGTAAGAGTGGATTGTGACTGTTAAACCAGACTGGTTACGAGTTAAAGCACCTCAATGGGAGCGCGTTGGTAATGTTAAAGAGATTTTACGCGATTTAGCACTGAACACAGTTTGCGAAGAAGCGTCCTGTCCAAATATTGGGGAATGCTTCCAAGCAGGTACAGCTACATTTTTGATTATGGGGCCAGCTTGCACTCGTGCTTGTCCTTACTGTGATATTGACTTTGACAAAAAACCCAAAGCTTTAGACCCCACAGAACCATCACGGTTAGCAGAAGCTGTACGCCGGATGAAACTTAATCATGTAGTAATTACCTCTGTTAACAGAGATGACTTAGCAGATGGTGGTGCTACTCAATTTGTGCGGTGCATTGAAGCAGTGCGGACGGTTTCACCACACACCACAATAGAGGTACTGATTCCTGATTTATGTGGTAACTGGGATGCTTTAAATATAATTCTGCAAGCTGCACCAGAGGTATTAAACCACAATACCGAAACAGTACCAAGTTTATATCGACGGGTGCGACCCCAAGGGAACTACGATCGCAGTATAGAATTACTCAAACTAAGCCGCCAAATAGCCCCTTGGGTGTACACTAAGTCCGGGATTATGGTTGGGCTTGGTGAAACCGATGCCGAAATTCGGCAAGTTATGCAAGACCTACGCTCTGTAGATTGTGATATCTTGACCATCGGGCAATATCTCCAACCTAGTCAAAAACACTTACAAGTACAAGGTTTTATTACTCCAGAACAATTTGCTGCATGGCAAGCTTACGGTGAAGAGTTAGGATATTTACAAGTGGTTTCCTCACCTTTAACTAGAAGTTCTTACCATGCTGAACAAGTGCGAGAACTCATGAAACTTTACCCACGAAAGAGAGTGGTGAGTGGTGAGTGCTGAGTAGTGAGTAGTTTTAATTTGAATTTTGAATTTTTGAGTGGTGCAAGGAAATACAGTAGCAATTTTGGGTGCAGGTGCTTGGGGTGCAGCTTTGGCAAAGCTAGCAGCAGAGAATGGTCATAGGGTGCGTGTGTGGTCACGCCAAGGATCTACAACATTGGCAGATGTTGTACAAGATGCTCAAATAGTTCTATCTGCTATCTCCATGAAAGGGGTGAGAGAAGTTGCATCTCAAGTACATTCTTTCACCCCTTCATCAGAAACTATATTTGTGACAGCAACAAAAGGACTAGAACCACAAACTATCTGTACGCCGTCACAAATTTGGCAATCAACATTTCCCGACAATGCAGTAGTTGTGCTGTCAGGTCCAAATTTATCTAAAGAAATTGAACAGTCATTACCAGCCGCCACAGTGGTAGCCAGTCATGAATCTACAGCCGCCGAAACGGTGCAACTAGTATTTTCTTCCTCTCGGTTTCGAGTCTATACAAATCCTGATCCGGTGGGAGTCGAACTAGGTGGGACACTCAAGAACGTGATGGCGATCGCAGCAGGTGTGTGTGATGGGTTACATTTAGGTACTAATGCCAAAGCCGCTTTAGTAACTCGCGGACTCACAGAGATGGTTCGCATTGGCAACTGCTGGCGTGCGAAAACGGAAACCTTTTATGGTTTATCGGGTCTAGGAGATTTGTTAGCTACCTGTAATAGTCCTTTAAGTCGTAATTACCAAGTTGGCTATCAGCTAGCTGCTGGTAAGTCGCTTGTAGAAATTCTGGCTAAGTTACCAGGAACTGCCGAAGGGGTCAATACTTGTCAGGTATTAGTACAACTGGCGAGGCAAAAAAATATAGTTATCCCGATTACCGAGCAAGTTTATCGATTATTACAAGGTGAAGTCACTCCTAAACAAGCCCTTGATGAACTTATGCTAAGAGATATCAAACCAGAGTACCAGTGAATAGGTGACAGGTGATAGGTGATAGGTGATAGGTGACAGGTGACAGGTTGACAGATCAAATATAAGCCACACACCTATACCCGCATACCCGTACATTTGTATTTTTTTATATCTCTATACCCTTAGACTCCTATATCCCTAGTCGGAAATATGAAGACAGGTTGAGCGAATGCTAACTAAGTGTGAAGTGTTGATGAAAAAGTGCTAATTGTGAACAATTTAATAGTTGAAAGTATCACTTGTAACAGACCACCCAACCACCTATGATCATCTATATACCTCGAATTATTCCCAAAAATCCCTAGAAAAAATTAGAAAATCGTCAGGAAATCAGTTTCATATCCATGTAGATGTGACTATACCGATGAGGAACATGATTTCCACTGAAATATGTTTATACAAAATACCAAAGTAGCAATTAATATCTATCAATTTTGAAATGCTGACTCGGTAGTTCGGAATTTAAATCCTAATTGTGTACTTAAATAGCTATTGGTTCAATCAAAAGTTCGGCAGCCGAGCCTAGTTCGGTTTTAATGCTTGACACAGAACCAGTAAATTGTTTTGCAAAAAAACATTACTGGAATTCTCAACCGTGTTAGTTCATCTAAAATCACGGGAATAATAGCAACAGTTAAATAGCTGACCGCAATCTATTGTTACCTGGAGCCATAGAGACGATTTTATGCCAGCAACTTCTTTTTATGCAGATGCCGCCTACAATACCCAAAAATCCCGCCAGGTTTTAGACCCTGATCTTACTGCTGATGACGGTGAATTTTCGGTGGATGATCTCCAAGAGTTGGAAATCGCTGCGGCTGATCCCAATAACTTTGCCGCTAATGGCAACCGTCGCAGTACAGACTTAGTACGTCTATATCTTCAGGAAATAGGCCGAGTTCGGTTGTTAGGACGCGATGAAGAGGTTTCCGAAGCCCAAAAAGTCCAGCGTTATCTAAGATTGCGGATAGTGCTAGCCAATGCAGCTAAACAAGGAGATGCAGTAGCTACCCCTTATCTCAACTTAATTGAAGTTCAGGAACGTTTAGCATCAGAGTTAGGACATCGCCCTTCTTTGGAACGGTGGGCTAGTACGGCTGGTGTTCAGTTATCTGACCTTAAGCCGATTTTGTCAGAAGGTAAGCGTCGTTGGGCAGAAATTGCCAAATTGACTGTAGAAGAATTAGAGAAAGTTCAATCCAACGGTTTACACGCAAAAGAACACATGATCAAGGCGAATTTGCGCTTGGTTGTGTCCGTTGCTAAGAAGTATCAAAATCGCGGTTTGGAATTATTGGATTTAGTTCAAGAAGGAACTCTTGGTTTAGAAAGGGCTGTAGAAAAATTTGATCCTACCAAGGGATACCGTTTTAGTACCTATGCTTACTGGTGGATTCGTCAGGGAATTACGAGAGCGATCGCAACTTCTAGCCGCACGATTCGCCTTCCTGTCCATATCACAGAAAAACTTAACAAAATTAAAAAAGCTCAACGCAAAATTGCTCAAGAAAAAGGTCGCACTCCTACTTTAGAAGACCTAGCAATTGAGTTAGAAATGACACCGACTCAAGTGCGGGAAGTTTTGTTGAGAGTACCTCGTTCTGTTTCTTTAGAAACTAAAGTCGGTAAAGATAAAGATACCGAGTTAGGCGAATTATTAGAAACCGACGGTGTTACCCCTGAAGAAATGTTAATGCGAGAATCTTTACAAAGAGACTTGCAAAATTTGTTAGCAGATTTAACCACCCGTGAACGGGATGTGATTCTGATGCGGTTTGGTTTGGCTGATGGTCATCCCTACTCATTGGCAGAAATTGGCCGCGCTCTTGATTTATCACGGGAACGAGTTCGCCAAATTGAATCAAAGGCTTTACAGAAGCTGCGCCAACCCAAGCGTCGCAACCTCATCCGCGACTATTTAGAGTCGTTGAGCTAGTTGAAATAGTCAATAGTCAACAGTCAATAGTTAATGGTTAATAGTAAACAAAATCTCAACTATAGATTGTTGACTCTGGACTATTTATTTGCTTACCAATTGTTTGATCCCTACCACTCCAGACATCTATTCTTTATAAGAAATTTTGGCAATTAGTGATAGTATTATCTCATAAGCCATTTTGGCAGACATCATAAAAGTAGGGATCGCAAATTATTAGATCCATCCTCCCCAGCTCATCAATTATTTTTAAAATTTAATAAATATTCGCAATAAGCAATAGTTGTTGCCAATAACTACAAATATTTGCTATATTCTCAATTAATAAGCTTTGTTGAGAAAAATTAGTATGACTGTCTACACAAATACTTCACTCAAGGCTGAATTAAACGAACGTGGTTGGCGTTTAACTCCCCAAAGAGAAACTATATTACACATTTTTCAAGAACTGCCTCAAGGCGAACATTTGAGTGCTGAAGATTTATATCACCGCTTAGAAGGTGAAGGTGAAGGAATTAGCCTTTCAACTATCTACCGGACGTTGAAATTGATGGCACGGATGGGGATATTAAGGGAACTTGAACTCGGAGAAGGGCATAAGCACTACGAAATCAACCAACCTTATCCCCATCACCATCATCACTTGATTTGTGTGCGTTGCAACTCAACCATTGAGTTCAAAAATGACTCGATTTTAAAAATTGGGGCTAAAACTGCTCAAAAAGAAGGTTTCCATCTACTTGACTGTCAAATGACAATCCATGCAGTATGTCCTAAATGCCAACGGGCGTTGATGCCACTTTAACCCCAAGTATCGCTACGCGGAAGTCAAAAGGTCAAAGTCAAAAGTCAAAAGTACCTGTATTTTCAGGCTTTGAACAATTGAAAATGATATCTTTATTTCCGCCACGCCATACTAGTCTCATCATGAAGTCAAAAGTCAGAAAGCTTATAGCATAGGCTTTTCGCTTATTTGGAATGGTTGCTGCTATTGGGAGGTAAATTACCTGTTACTGAATTACACTGAGCAAATGCTGAAGCGGGGGCTAAAAGCTTCCGCTTCTAATATCAGTCAGGCTGATACCGTAAAATTCCTGTGCTTGCTTGATGGCTTTTTTGGTATCTTCTGCCATTAAGCCATTTAATTGCCCTTTATAAAATCCTCTTGCTTGCAGTCGTCTTTGGATCTCTAAAACATTAAAATCGCTTTTGGGTGTTTTACTAACTAAGCTATGTAATTTAGCCCTAGTAGTAGGCCCAGCAATTCCACTGACGGCTAAATAATTACCGGCTTGAAATCTTTTGACTGCATCTGCTGTGTAAGAGCCAAAATAGCCGTTGGGTTGTCCTTGTAAATACCCCGCTTTGATTAATTGTTCTTGTAGCACTCGCACAGCTTCGCCGCGATCGCCTAGACGGAGTTGATCTTTATTAGCTGCTTGCTGAGGCTGAGAAGTTCTTCCACCTATACCCAATGGGGGTAATTTTGCCATTGTTGCAGGGCCAACAATGCCGTCACTATCCAATTTATAAGCAGTTTGAAACCTTTTTACAGATTCTTCAGTAATCGGCCCAAAGATTCCGGTGGCGTTACCGTAATAAAACCCTGCCACTCGCAAGCGTTCTTGCAAAACTCTCACCTGTTCACCTTCATCGCCTTTAGCTAGATAGTCAGGGCTTTGACGCTTCTTGTCAACTGAATTAGCCGCTACCGTTTGTCTGGGTTGTGTGCTGGTAGTAGCGTTGGTACGCGTTTGTGTATTAGCAGTGCTAGTTTGTCTGGGCTGTGTATTAGTAGTGCTAGTTTGTTTCGGTTTTGTACTGGTAGTAGCGTTCGTGCTAGTTTGTCTCAGTGTTGTTTGATTACTGACAAGAGTAGCTGTTGGCGGTTGACTAATCACAGTGACTGCACGCCAATTATCTAATTTTTCTAAAGTGCTAACCCCAACAATACCATCTACAGGTAAACCGGCAGCTGCTTGGAAACGCCGCACAGCATCTTCTGTAGGGAAATCATAGACTTGAGTAATGGGTGCTTGATAAAAACCTGCATTTTGCAGTTTTTGTTGGAGATTTCTGACAGAGGGGCCTTGATCTCCTCTTTCTAATGCCCAAACACTACTAACGCTACCGAGGACTGATAGTGTGAGAGCAAGGGGTAGCATATACTTCCAAGCCTTACTAGAGAGACGTTTCCAGTCTGGTAGGGTAGCTTGATCTAATAACGGGTCAAAAGAAACTAACTCATTGGCTTCGCTACCTTCGTAGGCGAAAGCTAGATGTAAATACGCGATGTTGTCCATATTTCCTACACCACTTACTTTTCTTCAATAGCTGCTTCAGCTTGATGTACTAAGTTGCGTAAAGTATCTAATGTTTGTATATTTACATCCTGCCATAAACCGCGCTTGTGTGCTTCTAATAATTTTTCCGCAATATCACGTAGAGCATGGGGATTTTTCTCTTGAATAAAGTCACAAACCACTGAATCAAGCAAATAAGCTTGCATTACGCCCTGATACATATAGTTTTCCACACATCTGGCCGTAGCATCATAGGCAAATAAAAAATCTACGGTTGCTGACATTTCAAATGCACCTTTATAGCCGTGGCGCATCATACCCTCAATCCATTTAGGATTCACCACACGAGAACGATACACCCGTGCAATTTCTGATTTGAGTTGGCGGACGCGTGGTTGAGATGGAATGGAATTATCACCAAAATAAGTTTCAGGATTTTTACCTTGAATAGACCGCGCCGCCGCCGTTAAACCACCCTGAAATTGATAGTAATCATCAGAATCGAGCAAATCATGTTCGCGGTTGTCTTGGTTTTGCAGGACGATTTGCATTTGGGCTAATCGCTGGGTGAAGGCTTCGGGATTGGGGAGTGCTGAGTGCTGAGTGCTGAGTGCTGAGGTCTGAGAAGATTCTCCCTTGTACCCCTGCACACCTGCTTCCCCTGTACCTCCCCCTCTTCTGTCACCTGTAACCTGTAACCTGTCACCTGACGAATAGGCGTAACAACTCCAGTTAATATAAGCTTGGGCTAAATCTTGGTCATCTTGCCAGTTTTGTGATTCCATTAAGCCTTGGAGTCCAGCACCGTAAGCACCTGGTTTTGAACCAAAGATACGATAAAGCGATCGCGCTAAAGCCGTTTCTGAAGTTAAACCTTGTTGCAACCAAAAATCAGTATCTTGCCTAACTTGCGCTGCTATGGGGTTTTGGTCTGGTGGTTCATCTAGGGCGGCGACTGCGTTGACGGCTTGCTCAAATAAATCCATCAAATTAGGAAAAGCATCACGGAAAAATCCTGAAATGCGTAAGGTGACATCTACACGGGGTCTTGCCAAAATGCTCAACGGCAAAATTTCTAAATCGATGACGCGCCGCGCTGCGCCATCCCACACGGGTCTTACACCCAGTAACGCTAACGCCTCAGCAATGTCGTCTCCCCCTGTCCGCATTGTTGCCGTTCCCCAGACAGATAAGCCTAGGGTCTTGGGATACTCGCCGTGTTCTTGGGTGTAGCATTCAATCAGGTTTTCTGCTGCTTTTCTACCCACATCCCAAGCGGTTTCTGTAGGAATAGCGCGAATATCTACTGAGTAAAAATTCCTCCCTGTGGGTAACACTTCTGGTCTTCCCCGTGTGGGTGCGCCTGATGGTGCGCTGGGGATGTATTTCCCATCCAGCCCCCGCAACAGATGGGTGATTTCCATCTGGGTTTGTTGCAGTGCGGGGAGGAGTTTGGCGTTAATCCAGTCGAGGAAATTAGGAACTGGGGACTGGGGACTGGGGACTGGGGACTGGGATAAAATTCTTTCATGTCTCCCCTGCTCCCCTGCTCCCCTGCTCCCTGCTCCCTGCTCCCTGCCCCC
The DNA here is from genome assembly GCF_963920945.1 of Anabaena sp. CCY 9402-a. Classification (NCBI taxonomy): domain Bacteria; kingdom Bacillati; phylum Cyanobacteriota; class Cyanophyceae; order Nostocales; family Nostocaceae; genus Anabaena; species Anabaena sp. CCY 9402-a. The sequence continues at coordinate 56,992 of NZ_CAWUDL010000029.1, read as the reverse complement.
TGCTCCCTCGCTAATAATTGTTTCTACCAATAGCGCGGCGTGTTCTTCTAGGGTGGTGACGGCATCGCCTGCGGTGTGACAGGGATTTTGAGTTTTTTGGGCTAAAATTTGCTTGTCGCTTAGTGATAATTCACTGCTGAAATCGGCTGTGAGGGGGTCGAGGTCTAAACCCCAATCATCGGCTAATGCTCTGGTAATCCCTGGAGAATAGCGGTTGGGAATGCGAGCGATCGCTACAATTAAGTCACGTAATTGTCTACCTTGAGGACATTGTCCAAAAATGTGCAAACCATCCCGAATTTGTGCTTCTTTTAATTCGCATAGATAGCCATCTAAGGAATTTAAAATTAAAGACTCAAAATTCAAAATTTCTTGCTCATCTTGAATGCCTAAGTCTTTGTAAAGATTTTCTTGGATGACTAGTTCTCGGATGCGATCGCGCAAGGCTGGTAAGCGGGAAGGATCTAAACTTTCCGCCTCATAATACTCATCAATTAAATTTTCCAGCTTTTGCAAAGCACCATAGAGTTCTGCGCGAGTCATCGGGGGCGTAAGATGATCTATGATCACCGCTTGGGCGCGACGCTTGGCTTGAGAACCTTCACCGGGGTCATTGACAATAAATGGGTATAAGTGAGGCATTGCACCAAAGGCTACTTCTGGATAGCAAGTGCTAGATAACGCCAAACTCTTACCGGGAAGCCATTCCAAATTTCCATGTTTCCCGACGTGGACAATCGCATCAGTTCCAAAACATTCCCTCACCCAATAATAAAAAGCTAAATAGTTATGGGTTGGCTCTAAATCCGGTGCATGATAATTCAAACTAGGGTCAAGATCATAACCCCGTGATGGTTGAATACCTACAAATACGTTACCTAGTTGAATACCGGGAATGGGAAATAGGGAATTGCTGCTCCCCTGCTCAAAATTTCCCCAACGTTCCCCAATACCATGCTGTATTGCTGCTGGTAAAGAGGTGAAATATGCTTGATACTGGGTGGTTGATAAACTTTGCTGTACTGGCCGCCAGTCTCTACCTTCTGGATCGTTGGTGACACCAGCCGTTAAACGTGCGATTAATTCATCGCTATTAGTGGGGCAATTTTCTACTAAATACCCTTCTGCTTGTAATGCTTTGAGGATTTCTATACAACTAGCTGGGGTATCTAGTCCGACACCATTAGCTAAACGTCCATCGCGGCTGGGGTAATTAGCTAATATCAGGGCTATTTTGCGCTCTTGGGGTGGTTTGGCGCGTAGTTTAACCCAATTCGCTGCCAGTTCAGCGACAAACTCAATGCGATCGCTCACTGGTTCATAAACTACCACATCTGTTTCTAAGTCAGGATGATGTGTTTGTACCGCCTTAAAGGACACAGCACGACTAATAATTCTGCCATCCACTTCTGGTAGAGCAACATTCATCGCAATGTCGCGGGGAGAAAGTCCTTGTGATAGAGCTTCCCACTGCTCTAAAAATCCGCCACTGAGGATAACTTGTAATACAGGCACATCTAATTTTTCCCACAGTTCAGTCTGGGGTGTTTCTGTATCTAATCGTGCCAAGGAAAAGCTAGTGGTATTGAGTAATACTGCAACTTGCTCCGAGTTCTGACCTTGAAAAAACTCCATTAACTCTGTTTGCACATCAGGGTCACGCAAAGAAGAAACAAACACCGGCAAAGGTTGTAAGTTTCTTTGCGCCAAAGCCGCACACAACGCGTCAATAACTTTAGTATTTCCTGCCAAATAGTGGGCGCGGTAAAACAATATACCAACTTTGGGAATTGAACATGGCGCATTGGGGTAAAAACTCCCCTGCTCCCCTAAACCACTGTCACCTGTCACCTGTAACCTGTCCCCTACATATACCCCCACACGGGGAACTCGTTGCGGTGGTGCGGGGTTATATGCAGTTACTAGACATTTATCGCTGATAAACTGGAGAGCGTTAACAAAGTTTTCTACGCCGCCTTCGTTGAAATACTGCCATATTTGGTTAACAGTAGCCGCAGGCAAGGTAGACTGAGAAAACAATTCAGGATCGAGTGCATCGTCCCCTGGCATTACAATTAGGTGTATACCGTTACGTTGCACAATTTCTTGCACAATTTCTAAACCGTAAGCCCAATAGGAACGTCCTCCTATCAGGCGCAAAATGATGACTTGGGCAAGTTCTAAAACTTGTTCGGCGTAAGTATCAATGCTTATTTGTTGCTGCAACAGCAATAAATTCGCCACTCTCAAGGTAGGAAATGTTGCAGGTAATTGGGGGACTGTAGCAGCCAGGGTTTGAATGTCGGTATCAGCAGCCGTAATAAATACAAAGCTAGCTGGAGTTTGTTCTAAAAAAATAACACCTTCTGATTGATTTAATCCTACCGATGTGGTACTTAAACGATGCATAATCCTGTATTACCGCTTTAAACTGTTGGTTAGAACATAATCAAACAATATTTCCGCCCAGAACCCTATCCTTCTTAGAAAACCATTGAAAATGCTTAGTTCTCCTGATTTGAGCTTTTCTCGAAATTTACCTTTAGTTGTATTTAATCAACTTGGGGAATTGTTACAGCACATGGCTCATGCAGTAGAAACTGCTGCTTTGGTACTCACAGAAACCATTTTGTCTAGGATTCGTGTACCTGTAGAGTGGGAAAGGCAGAGATTTACATTGGTAGTTTCTGAGCGATTTAGTGCGCTGATGGTAGGTGAGCAAGAACAACAGAGTCTGTTGTGGGAAACAATTATTCCTTCAAACCAGGTAGGAGATAATTATACAGACTCATTACTTTATACTAGGTTGACATTTGATGCAGAGGCGATCGCCTCCTTTATCTCGAAATTACGAGATTTGTTTAGTTGTGATTCTGACACTTACCAACATCTGGAACATTATCGCCAAATTCTCAAACCTAATGATGCTACACTACAAAGTCAATTTTCTTTATTGTTATTAGAATATCTCTTACCACAGCCAGACGGGGAATTAGCAACACCTACACTTGCTAGGTTGCCTGAAATTTATAGCTGTCAACCAGTAGAAGATGCTTTAAAAAAACAGATTTCCCAAGAGCGATTACTGAATCAGGTAACAACCCAAATTCGCAAAAGCCTAGATTTGTCGGTAATTATGACGACGGCAGTTGCACAAGTAAGGGAGTTTTTGCAATTAGACAGATTAGTAATATATAAATTTGAGAGTTCACGAGTCAATAATCATAATTCCCTGCGCCCTTCAATTTCAGACTTGCAAAAATATGGGGGTTGTATAGTTTATGAAGCTCGTGCGACAGATACGATTCCATCAATATTACATTACCAGGAAAAAAGTTGTTTTGCTATAACTTCCTCATGTTGGGAGAAATATCGTCAAGGTTTTACTTTAGTTGTAGACGATATTGAAAAAACTTACGCTCTCGAAGAGTGTTTATTGAATTTTTTAAGGCAAAGCCAAGTCAGAGCCAAGTTAGCAGCACCAATTGTGTTTGAAGATAAACTATGGGGTTTGCTAATTGCTCATCAATGTTACAGTCCCCATCAATGGCCTGAGAGCGAAAAAAGTTTGTTGACTTCAATCGCTGAACAATTAGCGATCGCCATTCATCAATCTGAATTAATGCGATCGCTCACTCAAGAAAAACAAACTCTCGAACAAAGAGTCATTGAGCGCACAATGGCTTTGCGTGATGCTTTACTCGCGGCGGAAGTTGCTAGCCGTCTCAGAAATGAATTTTTAGCAACTATCAGCCATGAACTGCTCACGCCTCTGACTTACGTAATTGGGATGTCATCTACATTATTACGCTGGCCTTTGGGTGAATTGAGTCAACGCCAACGGGATTATTTACAAACAATCCACGATAGCGGCGAACATCTCTTGGAAATGATTAACGACATCCTCGATTTATCGCAAATTGAGGCTGGTAAAGCAGTATTAAATATTGCAGAGTTTTCTTTAGTCAAAATTGCCGAAAACACCATAGAATCATTGTTAGATAAAGCTCAAACTGAGCAAATTAGCCTAAAACTTGATTTGCAAATTGATCCGAGCCGCGATCGTTTCACTGCTGATGTAGGACGAGTAGAACAAGTCCTCTGGAATTTATTAACTAATGCGATCAAATTTACCCCTGAAGGTGGTAACGTAACTTTGCGTTTGTGGGTGGAAGATGACACTGCTATTTTTCAGATTGAAGATACAGGTATTGGCATTTCTGAAAACCAAATACCTCTATTGTTTGAAAAATTTCATCAACTGGATACACCATATCGTCGCCGTTATGAAGGGACAGGACTAGGTTTAGCTTTAACTAAACAATTAGTAGAACTACATCGAGGTCGCATTGAAGTAGAATCGACGGTAGGGATTGGCTCAATTTTTACAGTTTGGATACCGTCTCAGCCGATGAGAGTGCTGAGTCATTAGTGTTTTTCTTGTCTCTCTTATCTCTTCTGCGCCTCTGACTTGTAAGTGGGGAGTAGGGAGGAGCTACTAAGTTGCAGAGTTAGGCGCATTAGCGGGTTTCCCGACTTGTTCGCATAGCGTCTCTGTCAGGAGAACGAACTGGCATTGGGGAGTGTGGAAAAGACCACTTTCATACTTGGCTGTGAAACTTCCTTCATAGGGGCTGTCTTGAAAAATTCAGTTCACCTTTGGCGTTGGTTGGCGAAGCCATCGCCGGAAGCCTCTGCGTGAGGTTCTAAAAGTCAAGTGAGTTCAATAAACTTCTCTATACCAAAGGATTTCTATTGACAGAAAACCTGTACAATACTTATACTACGTTAAAAAGACCGATAAAGTGTAATATGCTTTTAGTTGGTGTAAGGAACTTCCAATTTCAAAAGTGGATGCACCCAAAAAATGTCCCATTGCTGTGGGAGCAGTGGGGGTAGAGAAAAAACAATCAGAATCATCTTTTTCACTTTCAAACTTGGATAATTTAATGTCTGGAAGTCCTTAAATACCTGCTAGTTAAAATTATTTCCCCCCTAGTCTGTGTTCACGATAATTACTTTTTTAGTTCCGTCGAACTCACATTAAAATGGTATATTTATATGGAATTAATAGATTTAACCCTATCTAAATATTGTTGGTATCGTCGCCTACGGGGTGGAACATGGTCGCTAGTAGAAATTCCCTTATTTGATTGTTCTCAAGTTCTTTGGGTACATAATTTACCAGAATGTGAGTGCTATATTTTGCAAACAGAAAAATACTAGCGGAGCGTTATACTGCGGCAACTCAATATTTTTCAGTAATATAACCTTTGCCAGAACTATCAATACCACTGACAGCAACTAAAAAACCTCTATCTACTGACAATTCTGATTGCTTTTGGAGGATAGAATCAGCTAAATCTTTAATATTCATCATTACCGATCACTTTTTTTAGTTAATTTATAATCTTCAAAAATTACCTCATACCCATTTCCTTGTGATGTACTAAATTCTTGTACCTAAGCGTCCGCAAAGTGCTGTATCTATCAAAGGTAAGAGAAAATGTGAAAAGCTGAAAAGGTGTTTTATTGGAACGAAAAAATTATGTCTAGAAATAGTAGGTAGCAGTTAATAAGATTTTAAATTTACTAGCTTTTATAGTAAATATCTGCATACCAACATAAAAAAAAATACTCTAAAGTCCTTTCTTGTAAGTATTATAGCGATTTTTAAGAGCTTACTAGATATGAATTTATGACAATTCAAGTATTATCCTTATTTAAGTTATCACGACTAATTAAATAGATTATGTATATATTTTGATTCGTTTATCTATCTATCTAAAGGTTGAAAATTTGTAGTATCTTGTATCAATTAAAACCCTAAAATAGTTCACTTAAACTTAGTAGTTTCTTCATGAAAATCTCAATAACAATATAAAGTTTATATGTAATGATGCTGGTTAAGTAAAGTACATCATTACATCTATAGGCATAAACTTAACTTTGTTTTTTGCAACTTAGTTAGGTAAATTATTCTCTTTGCATAAGATTTTTATGTTAGCGATACCTGTAGTTAATTCGCGGTGTTTGTACTTACTTAATTTAGGATGATTTTGAAATTAAATACACGAAAACTACTCAGAGAGTAAAAACATGAAAAACTTAAATAACTTAGGACATGGTGTTGCATTAGCAACTAGCACATTAGCTTTAGGCTCTGTTTTAGCTATTTCATCAAGCATCTCATCTGCTCAGGCTGCAACATTTGGGACAATCAATATTGTTGGTGAGGCTATTATAAGTAACCTTACTGATCCATCGCCTGAGAATGACACTATTTCATTTGTCAGTCCTTTCACAACTGTATCAGCTAGTGGTGGATTTTCTGGTTTGGTTGCTAACTCAATATCTACTATTAATTTAGAGAGTTTAGAAGCAGGATTAAACACTTTCGGAACAACGTTAACACCTTACTCAGCTACAATCCCCACGCCATTCATTAGTTTTGTTGATGGTTCAACCTTCGTGGTTGATAATCTTCCGGTTGTTGGTAGAAATTTTACTGCTTCTGCTTTAGGTAATATCGTAGGATACTCATTTCCCGAATTACAAGGAACATTATTCACTAATACTGGTGAATTTATGAGTGCAGGAGTTTTAACTGCAAATCAAATCAATGCTACTGATATTGATGGTAGCTTCTCCTTCACTCTGACTAGTGGAAATACAAATATAGGACAACCGGTATCAGAACCTGCAAACGCAGGCGCACTTGTTGCTCTAGGAATCGGTGCTTTCTTGACAAAGAACTTGGCTAAAAAGAGTAAAGCAAAAGTAACCGCTTAATAAGGGCTAATTATTAAGTGGTTACTTTTGCAATCTATCCTATCGTGTAGCTAAATGTATTAACAGGATACACGTTTATTAGTTGTTAATAAAACCTCTATGGCTATTAGAGTCTTAGAGGTTTTATTCCTAATACAACATAGCGTAAATAAATCTGTGGTGAGTAATGGCAATATTTCTAAATGCTGCGTTGAAAAATAATCATCTCACTACCAACAACAGGGTTACGCGCTACTAACCTATCTTGAGAGTCGATAATTTCTAAATGAGCAAAATCTAATTCTTGAGAACGTTGTAATATCTCGGCTGCTAGTTGATTTTGCTCAGATGCTTTGAGCGTGTACCAATCATCATTGATTTTCACAGTCAGGCTACTGGTGCGGAAGTTAGCTTGAATTGATTTTATGATGCCAGAGGCGATCGCATCGCTAATGTCTGCGACTTGATTTTCAATAGATGCAATTAATCTTTGTTCTGGGGTTAGCTCTAGTTTTGGCGTTGGCGTTGGTGTGGGAGTCGGTTCTGGTTCAGGCGGTGGTGTAATTTCTTCTGGTGGCTGTGGTGCTGGTGCGGGTGATTCCGGTGGCGTAGTTATTGTTGGCGTTGGCGTTGATGTGGGAATTTCTTCCACTGGAGGAACTGTGGCTATCTCTGTGGGTTTATTAGTAAATACAGTTACTGTTGTCCACACTAAAATTACGGCGATGGTAGCGATGATGCCTGTCAAAGCGTCATCCGTCAACTTGATAGACAAATTTGATGGTAAAAAAGGACGAACTTGTCTAAGTAAAAATCTACTCCATTGAGATGGGAGAGAACGCCAAAATCCCGGTGTTGCTTCAGTATCTGGAGGCGGTGCTGTCTCTAGTTTGTCTACGGTGGTTTCTAAAACTGCGATCGCTCCCCTGAGAAATTGAATAATTGTCCCCTTCCAAATAGGCTGGACTCTCCTTTGGCGGGGTTGATTTCTCGATTCATTTGTCGGTTCTGGTTGATTAGCTTGGGGTTCAGGGGAATTGTCTTCTGACATGGAACTTTCACCAACAACAGAGAATCAAAGACGAATGGTGAGCATGATTGCTGCTACTGCCTCTTGTGCCTTAATGTATCACTTCGTCGAGCAAAATCATGAGTAATTGCATTATGTAATACCCTGTGGTAAAGCTGTGCTTACAGAATACAATAACGAATTATCAATTATTGAATTTAGAAAGTGATGAAACTAACCCGCCGACAATTTTTATTGTTAAGTAGTGTCAGCACCCTTGGGACTGGTGTTTTAAGTTGGACATTGATTCGTCAAAATGGCCAAAGTAAACTCATAGATGTAGCAACCGCCGCCACCCCGATTAAAAAAGACTTACTCTTGCGGTTTATATCTGTAGCCGATACTGGGACTGGAGCAAAAGGACAGTATGCTGTAGCTAAGGCGATGACGCTTCATCACCAGCGAAATCCTTATGATTTGGTAGTTTTAGCTGGAGACAATATTTACAACAACGGCGAAATTGAGAAAATTCAGGCTGTTTTTGAGCGTCCCTATCAAGATTTACTCAAACAAGGTGTGAAATTTCAAGCTTGCTTAGGTAATCATGATATTCGCACTGATAACGGTGAGCCACAAGTCAAATATCCTGGCTTTAATATGAACGGACGCAGATATTATAGTGTTCGCCGCGATCGCGTGGAATTTTTTGCTTTAGATACTAATAATAATGCTGATTGGCAAAATCAATTAATTTGGTTAGAAAAAGAATTAAGTAGTAGTAATGCTATTTGGAAAGTGGTATTTGGACATCACCCAATTTATTCATCTGGTGTCTACGGTAGTAATCAAGCATTTATTAAAACTTTCACACCCATGTTTAAAAAATATGGTGTGCAATTGTATATCAATGGTCATGAACACAGTTACGAACGTACCCGCGCTATAGATGGGACAACTTACTTAATTTGTGGTGCAGGTGCAGGTAATCGTCCTGTAGGACGTTCAGAATGGACGGAATATTCCACTAGTAATTTAAGCTTTGCTACCTATGAAGTGTATCCCGATAGAATCGAGGTTAGTGCTATTGGTACTAATCATCGAGTTTTTGATAGGGGTATAATTAAAATCAGCTAAATGTTTAAGTTCTACACCCAAATAATCCAGGCGATCGCCTAACACTAGCTACACCTAAGTATAGTAAATAATTATAGCGATCGCCTTTCTAAGTTCATGACTATAACCTTAACTTTTGCCATTCATTATTTAAAATGAGATATTAAACTATGTATAAAAATAAAAATTATAAAAGCAAAACTGGTGAATATAGAAACACTAAGAGTAATTAAAATAGGTACATTCATCGATTGAATTATGGTGATTGCTCCAATACTGAAACCTATCGCAGCTATAAAACTGATCAAGCTGACTAGATTTTTATCCACAATCTCCCCCTATTATTCATTTACGCATTCTTAATTACTAATAAATGATTAGCAGTCTTGAATGCTGTAAAAGGCATTACTTTAAATCGGCTAAAATTGTTCGCTAGTTGTGCAAAATCCCTATATTTTTATAGTCGGTCAAGCTTTCCAAATATCATAGAGGGTTAATTGATGATTCCACTCGTTAATACAATTATCATACTGTTGTAAGATAACTGTATAAGTGTATAAATATCCTCTCGGCAATTAGCCCAAAGCTATGAACAATTAGATGCTAATGAAGAATACATGATAGCTACTTATATACTCAAGAATTATTTTTAAACTTATATATAAAAATTTATGCTGATTGGCTAATACAGTTTCAATAAGCTCAAAACCCATTTGATGAGACGCAATTTATTGCGTCTCATCACCCCTTCACTTATGAATAACGACTGGTGTACCTAAAGAAGCCCAATTAAATAGCCATTTAGCATGATTGGGGGCGAGATTTACACAGCCGTGGCTGACTGGTGTACCAAATCTTTTATGCCAATAAGCACCATGAATTCCGTAATTACCTTGATAAAACATGGCATGGGGAACGTTGGGAACATCATAAGTTCTACCACGCATACGGGTAGACTTGTGCTTGGATTGAATTTTAAAAGTACCTATGCGCGTAGGTGTGGCTTTTTTACCAGAGGAAATAACGATCGCATACACTGGTTTTTTTCCTTCCCAAGCGATTAATCTCTGCGTTGAGAGATTAATCTGAATCCAGCGTTCCTCTGATTTTTGTAGGGTTTGGATACTTTCAGCAATTTTGGGGTTAATTGAACTAGCCCAAACTGTACCCGAACTGATGCTAATTGTACTTAATGACAATGCTGCACCAGCCAGAAATAGTTTTAAGTGGCGTGTCCAGTCGTGAGAACTTAATCTTTTCATGGTAGAAACAGACAAATAACGAAATTTCAACCGGTTTTGTAGAAATCAAATATAACTGTGGTTGGGAAATAATTTCATCCAGAAAAATACAGAAAAATGGTGAGAAAGTCTGATATTTCTAGGGATAGAATGAACCTCCGCCTACTGTCTTAGTCATTAGGCATAGATATTTTTACTGTTGTTTTCATCCTATATGCGGTAAAAAGCGATCGCGCCCGTCTGTCTTGGCTTGATACAATGCCAGATTCGCCGCCACAATTATTTCTTCAAAACTAGAACCAGGTTCAGGAATTACTGTAGATAACCCAGCAGTCAGGGTGACATGAAAACTAAAGATTGGTTTTTCTCAAGAGTAGCTTTCATTAGAGTAGTTAATTCAGCCCAAGAATCACCGCACTTTTAGGGCGGTGAGTGTCAAAGTGGACTACTTTTACCAGAGTGTTGCAGCAATTTTGCTATTTCTGTGACTAACTTATCCACGGTCGAAGGCTTTTGGAGATAAGTTTGAAACCCAGACTCACGAGCCTTCTGATCTACCTTATCTTTGACATTGCCAGTAAAAGCGATCGCTGGAATTTCTCTTTTTTGAGGAGGCGTAAGCGTTCTGACTTTCTGTATTAACCAATAGCCGTCTTCTCCTGGCATATTAATATCGCTAATTAAAAGATCCACGGGGAATTGTTTAATCATCTCCAAGGCAGATATAGCTGATAATGCCGTCAGCACTTGAATACCATAGGCTTCAAGAATATCAGTAATTAATACCAGGATATCTTGATCATTATCTACTGCGAGGATTGTAAATCCTTTCAAGACAGCTAAGTCTCTTATATCGTTTCTAATATTTGCAATTTCAAAATTTTGGGGCATATATATAGGATTAATATTTGATTTTTGAACAAAAAATAAAGTGCATTAAAGGATGTTAAAAAAGTATTTGCTAAACTACCAGGGACTTTTTTAACATCCTCTTAGCCTTTAACGTAACTCACCCTGAAAATAGCTACTATTCCTCATGATTTTTATGTATTTATGCAACCTCTGCTTCTAGCACTAAGACATCTTTAACTGCCATCAAATTACTACATCGTTTTTCTATCACAGAAACTGATGAATTATTTTCGTTAGACAATACTAAGTTATTAATGATTAAAATCAATTGATCAAGATCGATTGGTTTCAGTAAATATCTTTCAAACTCTATCTCTGGAATTGTGGTGATACTACTTCTGGTACACGTTGAAGTAACAATAATTGGAATATGATTCCCATTGTCTGCTTCCATAGCATTTAATTTGTTAAGCAATGTATAAATACTTTCACCTAAAAAAGTAATTTCACAAATTATCATGTTGGGAACAAACCAACTGAGAATTTCTAAAGCTTCTTTGATAGAACCAGATGCTATGACATTTGCACCAAAATCTTCGAGAAAGATACTATATAGCACTCCACTATCGAGATCGTTATCTACAACTAGTATTTGCACACCTTTGAGGATCTCAACCTCAGAAGTACCAGCAATCGTTAAATTCATAACAAAACCTGCGATTAGTATTTAAGCACACAATGGGGTTGAAACAACTGTAATTACAAGGAGGATGAATAATTGGGTATTTGCATCAACAGCAGGGGAAAATAACTGAAAATGGTGCAGATGGAATGTTCTGTTTCCATAGTAAAATTTTGTGTTGTTTGATTTGGTGCATGAATTGATTGATAACAACAAAAACTGATATACAATAGTTATAAATACCAAATCATCCAGTCTTTTTCTCCATTTCTATGACGATACGTCGCAAATAAAGCTACGGTTTAAACTAAGTGGAAAGTTTACCATCAGGTGCAGATGAAATATTCTATCCTTTGTACTATAAATTGGGACTGTTTCATTTCGTGAATGAGTTGATTAATTACGAAATAAAATGTAGTTAAAAAATTATTTTTGCCATACAAACATCTTTGAGGAGTTAAGCAAGAGAGCTATTGCCATTCCCTATCCTCAAGTTCCTTCTGAGGCAATAATAATGTGGCTTCAATTTCCTGCCTAATAGCAGCCGTCACTTCACAATTGCTATGCAGACAATCGAGTAGTAGCTGATTGGCATCGTAGTAGCGTTGCAGCACTTGCTGTTGCTCAAGGCTAAACTCCCACTGGTGATTAATATTGCGATAGTTCATGACCGTCATTTTTAACTGTTCAGCCCAGGCTGAGTAACTCGTTTGACACCATAGCCGAAACCGTTCTTGATTTTGACGAGAATTTGGTAATTGGTCTGAGAGTTGTTGCAGGGATTTATAGAGTCCAATATCTAGAACAATACCCAGAATGTTCGAGAGAGCATCGCCACAGACGTGGATGTGGGCAAAGTCCTGACTCTTATCAATTGCACACTCCACTAGGAGGTTATCTAATGCTGCATCGAGAAACATCCCTTGATCAAGGCTGCTGGCTAAAGCAAAGTGAGGAGCTACGCGAGGATTCTGACTCAAGCCCAGGTAAAATGCTCGAATTGTCGCATCTTTTGGTTGGGCGGGAATAGTACGGGATTTTTGGCTAGCCCAGGTCAAAAACTCTTGTAGATAAGGGTCTTGGGCAACTAGTGCATCAATCTGTTGCTTCATCAACTGCACCAAAGAGTCTGCACTCCGCAGCATGGTAGCTGTCAACAAGAAAATTTCGCGCCAGTGCGGGTCAGTGATGTGACTGACTAGGCCTCCCATTGCTTGCTCTAATGCCTCTAGGTTATGGCTAGCAACGATTTTTCTCGCTGTGAAGTATTCTTGAAACGCCAGATATGAAAAAGAGAAAATTCCCCGCGCCCGTTCTGCAAGTAGCCCATGTTGGGCTTCAATGGCCTTCAGTGCTGCTTCACTTTCTATTTGCAGTTCCTCTGCATCCATTGGTAGGTTTGTCAGATTCTGAATGTAGTCACCAATATATTGCTCAACGATGCGTTGCTCAAAAAAATACTGACCTTGTTCAAATGTCACGGCTGCAATCTGACTCAATAATTTGAGCTTTTGGGGTAATAAAAACCCCCGGTAAACTTCATCCCGTTCAACACCTCTGGCTTCATCCCATTTACCCAACAGCAGGTCTAGACCTTGCTTATAAAAGTCAGTGCGCTTAGTCGGAAATTTTTCTTGACCGTGAAACACCCAGCAGGCAAGATGCAGAAATAGGGGTGTGACGACAAGTTGGCGAAATTGCCAGTTTTCATCTAAGTCCAGCTTCTGAATAAACTCAACGGACTGGGATTGACCATCTTGAGCGTTAGTCTTGGTAAAAGCCACAAACCATTTTTGAGCGAAGGCTCGGATTTGTTCTGAGGTAAATGGGGCAATTTCAACATCGGTAAAGCCTCGGAGTCTGAGTCTTTGAGCTGCTGTTCGACAGGTCGCTACAAACTGATTTTTGTGATACTTATCTGAAAATCTGCGAATTTCACTTAACAGAGCATTACTTTGTTGGTGAAGAACTTCATCCATCCCATCAAGCAAAAGTAATACTCTGCCGGCATTTAGTAAGGTTTCTATGATTGAGAGATCGGTAATGCCAGATGAGACAAACTCTTGGTGGATATAGTTTAATAGGTTGAACTCGTTAGTCAACTTAGACTCTTGGGCAAAATTTTTCAGGGTGATGAAGATTGGCACTTGATTCTCTGCAAATGCGCCTTGGTTACACTGAATAGCGAGATGTTGCAAAAAGGTGGTTTTACCTACCCCTGGTTTGCCAAGTACCCTGAGCTTGGAGTATGTTGCAACTGCCCGTATACCGGGTATATGTTTTTGGTCAACCTCACCTAAACCAAAACGGTCAAATTCTTTGGGATCAAGGTTTTGCAGATCAGTAATTTCTAACGACTGAAAGCTGGCAATTTCCTCCAAAATATTCACATCAATATATATGTCATCGATCGCAACAGGACGGCTGATATCCAATAACTGCAAAATACCGCACTGGTCTTGAATTTTGTCGAAGCGAGACGATCGCACTTGCTGCACTAATGTCTCAATATCCAGGACAGGGGGCTGGGTGAGTTCTTCTCGTTCAACAAATTCTGCTGGGGGATTAGTTGCAATCTCCCGCCAATTCAGTTCCAACACCGTACAAATTTCCATAAAGGTATGACGCTCAACCGGACGACCACTGAAAAACCGCCAAATTGGTTGTCTAGTCTTGATGTTGACTTCTTCTGCTAGATTCTCTTGTGTCCACCCCTTGCGAGCGAATGCTTTTTTAGCCTCTTGAATCCCACTGATTGATGCTTGTAGCGATCGCTTGACCATAGGACAAAAACTTAATCATAAAATCAACAAATTAAAGTTTTATTAACATCTTTAATCTTAGAGTTTTTTCTGTGATAGAAAATTTCTCTTGATTAAAATTATACAAAATTCAAGAGATACTCTCAATTTTTTTTAACATTTGTGGCAAAATCAAACGTTATACATTGATCTTATACATCTTAATCTGGAGATAAGACTTAAATTCAAACATTGATATGTAATGCTATAGAAGTAGATATGTCAGATGACTTATAAATACTTACTTACTAAAAAAGTATAGTTGCATCAATAAACATCACTTCAATATATTTTTTGTATTCAGAAAGTTTTTATCTGAAATCTGGCTAATTTTTATCTATTATATTTGTGCTTAGAATGTTAATAATAAATCTGAGTTTATTATCAATTAGAAAAATACATAAAATTATTGAAATATCTGAATTATTTTATGTATCAAGGGGATCTGGAAGAATCGACGTACTTAAATCAATATGAAGCATTATCGAAATATTTTTAAACAGTGTGCAAACTTTTGAGAACTCACTAATGAACTCCTCAGAAACCGCGACTTAAGCCGGCTTCAGCTAAATTTTGCAGTAACTCACTAGCCAATTGTGCGATCGCCTGCCAATTTCTTTCTATGACTAAATGTTTGGGAAATAACTCCCCACTCAACCCAACAGCAACCGCACCAGCTTGGATCAGTTCTTGAGCATTTTCTAGGGTGACTCCCCCAGTGGGAATTAAGGGAATATGACCGAGTGGGGCTTGCAAACTCTTAATGTAGCTAGCACCTCCCACCGCTTGCACAGGAAAGACTTTCACACAGCTAGCACCATAAGACCACGCCATAATAATTTCTGTCGGGGTGAGTGCGCCAGGGATAATTGGTATGTCTTGAGCTACGGCGGCTTGAATCATCGCAGGATCAACGTGAGGCGTGAAGAGAAATTGCGCCCCAACGGCGATCGCCTCTTGCAACTGCTGTACATTAAATAATGTCCCCGTCCCAATGGTACATTCGGGTAATTTGCTGCGTAGATGCGTAATTAATTCGCCGGCGCGATCGCTATTCCAGGTAATTTCAATCAGTTTCATCCCCCCATCAGCTACAGCCAAAGCCATTTCCAGTCCTAATTCCAGCTTTGGTGCGCGAATAACTGCAAGCGATCGCTGTTGTTGCAACTGTGATAACCAAACCTGATTAGACATTTCAATATTTCCCAAAGTTTCTGGCTGTTTTAAGGATGCAGAATTTGCATTTTAGCTGTTCATCCCCCAGATAGATCAAGGCATCAAACCTCATGCGTCAATAGCTAGATGGAAGATGAGGGGGAAATATTTACGCTGAGTTTAAACAGGCCAAGAATATATCCCCAGAAGCGCAAAACTGTATCATTCTTGGCTTAAAGAAGATACAGGGTTAAAAAAGCAGTGCTTCTTTGTAAATCCTATGGTAGACACAACTATAACTAACGTAGTTGAGGCATTGCGTGAGTCTGCATACCAAATCACAGGTACAGCCACCGACTACGATCCATTGATTAATTTAATTGGGAATGCTCGTTTTGTCTTGATTGGTGAAGCTTCCCACGGAACTCATGAATTTTATGAGCAACGGATTGAAATTACTAAACGACTAATTCAAGAGCAGGGTTTTACAGCCGTCGCCATAGAAGCAGACTGGCCTGATGCTTATCGTGTCAATCGCTATATTCAAGGCGTAAGTGAAGATCCCACACCAGCAGAAGCACTTGCAGGTTTCCAACGCTTCCCTACTTGGATGTGGCGCAATACAGATGTTTTGAATTTTGTCAATTGGTTGCGTGAATACAACGACAATTTACCAGACAATGCGATTAAGATTGGTTTCTATGGGTTAGACCTGTACAGTATGTATGCTTCGATGGAAGCAGTAATCAACTACCTTGATCAAGTAGATCCCCAAGCAGCCCAACGCGCCCGTTACCGTTATTCTTGCTTTGATCATTTTGGGGAAGATAGCCAGCAATATGGTTATACAACCAGTTTTGGATTAACTAAATCCTGTGAGCAAGAAGTAGTCAGCCAACTACTGGAACTACAACAACGATCTGCCGAGTACATCCATAAAGATCATCAACTAGCAGCAGATGAGTTTTTCTCTGCTATGCAGAACGCTCGATTAGTTAAAAATGCCGAAGCTTACTATCGCTCAATGTTTAGTGGGCGAGTTTCATCATGGAATATTCGCGATCGCCATATGGCAGAAATGCTAGAACAGCTAGTTGACCATTTAGATCAACGAGGAACACCCAGCAAAGTCGTTGTTTGGGAACATAATTCCCACCTAGGAGACGCAAGAGCCACCGACATGGGAAAATTGGGGGAAGTGAATGTGGGTCAATTAGTACGCGATCGCTACGGACAAGATGCAGTGTTAATTGGTTTTAGCACCTACACAGGTACAGTCACAGCCGCTTCTGATTGGGGGGGAACAACGGAGCTTAAGCAAGTACGCTCCGCCTTAGCAGGCAGTTATGAAGCCCTATTCCATCAAACAGGAATACCGCAATTTTTACTCCTGCTGCGGGGTGAAAATCCGGCTATTGCCAGTCTTAGAGAACCCAGATTAGAAAGAGCAATAGGTGTCATTTACCAACCCGAAACCGAGCGTATCAGTCACTATTTTTATGCTTGTCTACCGGATCAATTTGATGCGGTGATTCACATTGATGATACTAGGGGAGTCGAACCCCTAGACAGGACTGCTTACTGGGAAATGGGCGAAGCACCAGAGACTTTTCCTTCGGCTCTTTAGATAGGGATTGGGAAAAGATAATTTCTGCCAACTACATAAATTATGAAGCAATGAGAAATAACTTTGATCCAATGAGAATGGGAAACCGCCTAGCAAGGAACTGGTGGACATTGGCTTTGCGGGGAACACTAGCTATTCTCTTTGGTTTAATAGCACTATTTTGGCCGGGAATTACTATTACGGCCTTAGTATTGCTCTTTGCTGCCTTTTTGGTGGTGGGAGGAATTTTATTAGCGATCGCAGCATTTAAAGACCGTCTTGATGATACTAATGCTTGGCTAATGTTAGTTGAAGGTGCAGTAGGGATCATTGTAGGCATTTTAGCCTTTATCTGGCCGGGCATTACTTTCTTATTGTTGCTTTATCTTATTGCTGCTTGGGCAATTATCACTGGTATTTTTGAGATGATTGCCGCCTTTCAGTTGCGAAGGGCAATTGAGAATGAATGGCTGCTAGTAATAGCCGGAGTTGCTTCATTCTTCTTTGGTGTACTGTTAGCGATTTGGCCGCTAGCTGGAGCAGTAGCCATTGTCTGGATTATTGGTATTTATGCCCTTGTCTTTGGAGTATTACTATTAGCTCTTTCTTTCCGATTACGTAATTGGAGTTATCAACGCAGACTGTGAAGAATTTTAGATTTTAGATTTTGGATTTTGAATTGATTAGATATGCCAACGGCGACAGACTTTAAAGATTATTACGCAATTATCGGTGTAGACAAAAATGCTACACCAGAGGAAATTAAACGAGCATACCGCAAACTTGCCCGTAAGTATCACCCTGACTTAAATCCTGGAGATCAGCAGGCTGAAACACGCTTTAAAGAAATCAATGAAGCCAATGAGGTACTTTCTGACCCTGAGAAGCGGAAAAAGTATGACCAATTTGGACAATATTGGCATCAAGCCAGCCAAGGTGCTGCACCTCCACCTAGAGACGCGGGTGTGGGCGTGGAAGGCTTTGATTTTGACCAATATGGTGATTTTGATTCCTTTATTAATGACTTATTAGGTCGCTTTGGTGGTGCAGGTAGAACTAGAGGTAGAACCTATACTTACCGTACCCCCACAGGTGAACCAACTGGATTTACAAGTCCGCCTGCGGATACAGAAGCTGCGATCGCTCTTAATTTCTCAGAAGCCTTTCACGGTGTACAAAAGCGGCTGCAATTAGATAATGAAGTTATTAACGTCCGAATCCCACCAGGTGCTAAACCAGGTAGCCGGATTCGCATTCAAGGCAAAGGTCATCCTAGTCCATTTTCCCAGCAACGGGGAGACTTGTACTTGACTATTGAAGTTTTACCGCATCCCTTTTTCAAATTTGCAGACGATAATATCCTTTGTGAAATCCCCATTCGTCCTGATGAAGCTGTATTAGGCGCACAAATTCAAGTACCTACTCCTGATGGCAGTGTCACAATGAAAATACCGCCAGGAGTGCGTTCTGGGCAATCTCTCAGATTACGTGGTCAAGGTTGGAGACAGCCCCAAGGCCGAAGAACCGACTTGATAGTAAAATTACAAATTGTTCCTCCCAAGGATATTAGCCCCATTGAACGGGAAGCCTACGAAACTATTCAAGCCAATACCAGTTTTGACCCCCGCGCCCAATTGCAGGAGGTAAGATTATGACAGAGTTTAGCCTGTCTCAAGTAGTTGTCTCACAAGAGGGAGAACAGCTTTACTCTTTTGAATATGCTGCAACAGTCACGGAAACATCTACCACTTTAGTAGAAAGTTTTGCCCAGTTAGGATTAATTGAACCCATAGGAGTTATGCTCAGTCGGCGTGATATTACTCGCATTGCTCAAATCCAACGCCTACGCCATGATTTAGGACTGAATTTAGTAGGAGCAGCAATGGTTCTAGACATGGCGCAGGAAATTGCTAATTTACGCGCTCAAAACCAAGTATACCAATCACTATTGGACACAATACTAGATATCAAAACCCAGAAATAGGCTCAATCTTTTTCAAGAATGGGGCAAATTGTAGTGTGAGCATTATCAGGTTTGATTTCCCAACCTGAAAGTAGTCCTTCTAACTCTTGTTTGAGAATTAGTAATTGTCGAATTTGTTCATCAATGTCTTTTACTTTATCTTCTAACTTAGTTTTTATATGTTCACAAGGCAATTCTCCAGCATCATGAACTTGCAAAAACTCTTTAATTTCTGATAATGTCAAACCCAAACTTTGAGCGCGTTTAATAAAGTGTAAACGAGCTAAAACATCAGGATTAAATAATCTAAACCCACCCTCAGTTCTGCCTGATGATTTGAGTAAACCAAGTTCTTCATAGTAACGAATAGTTTTAATCGGAACGCTACTTTCCTTGGCGACTAAACCAATCAGTTTTGATTCTTCTTGGACTAACATAATACTGTGACCCTTGATATCAGCATTTATCTTAATTATAAAGTTTTTAGGACTTAGGTTTACTCAAAATAAACCACCATAATTCCAACCCAATTAACCCAAGTCCACCGATTGTCACAGCAGCTTTGATTGGTAGTGATTGTTCAATCTGGCGGAATTGAGTTGTTGACACTTCATGGTTATGATTTATTTCTGCGAGGGCTTGATTGTTAGCTAAACTAAACATCAATCCCCAAGTTACTAAACTGGCAAGAATTATTTTTCTATTCAACATTTTAGTCTTGCTCCTATAGAATTGCTTTAGGCTGAAATTTACGCAGACGTAGGGCATTAGTGACTACTGACACCGAACTAAATGCCATTGCTGCACCGGCAATAATAGGGTTAAGTAACCACCCGAAGATAGGAAAGAGAATACCAGCCGCAATAGGAATGCCCGCAACGTTGTAAATGAAGGCGAAAAATAGGTTTTGTCGAATGTTGTGTATTGTGGCGCGGCTGAGTTGAATAGCTGTGACAATACCTTGCAAATCACCAGAGATTAGAGTAATGTCACTAGCAGCGATCGCAACATCTGTACCAGTCCCAATTGCAATGCCCACATCAGCTTGAGCCAAAGCTGGCGCGTCATTTATCCCATCACCAACCATTGCCACAATTGAGTGCTGAGTGCTGAGTGCTGAGTGCTGAGTGCTGAGTGCTGAGTGCTGAGTGCTGAGTTGTGTTAGCGGTAGCGCGGCGTTTAGCCGGTTGTGAGTTGTGAGTGGGCATTGTATTTTTCTCCCCCTGCTTCCCCTGCTCCCCCTGCCCCCTGCCCCCTGCTCCCCCTGCTCCCCTTCTCCCCTGCTTCTCCATTTGCAGAGACTTAATCACCTCTGCCTTTTGCTCAGGGCGGACTTCTGCTAACACGCGCTTGATACCAACTTCACGGGCGATGCTTTCAGCTGTGCGGCGGTTGTCGCCTGTTAGCATTATGACTTCTAAGCCGAGTTTTTGTAACGCTTTCACCGCTTGAACAGAAGTAGGTTTAATAGCATCAGCAATTCCCATCAATGCTTGAATTTCTCCGTCTACTGCTAGCCAAACGGCTGTTTTGCCTAAGTATTCCAAACGTTCTTTATCTTGTTGCAAAGCTTGGGTGTTAATTCCCAATTCTTCCATCCAGCGTTGTGTACCAATTTGGACAAGATTTTCACTCACAATACCTTGCACACCACTCCCTGCAACTGCTGCAAAATCCCTGACTTCTGCTAATTCGACTTCCTGAGATTGGGCGTATCTTACTACGGCTTCTGCTAGCGGGTGTTCGGAATTGCGTTCTACCGCTGCGGCTAGTTGCAATAGCTTGATTTCGTTGCTGTTAGCTGTGCCGTTAACTGTCAAAAAATCAGTAACGGTGGGTTTTCCTTGGGTAATTGTGCCTGTTTTGTCTAAAACAATGGTTTGAATTTTGTGTGCCAGTTCTAAACTTTCAGCACCTTTAATTAAAATACCGTTTTCTGCACCTTTACCTGTACCCACCATCACAGATGTTGGTGTGGCTAAACCCAAAGCACAGGGACAAGCGATAATTAACACCCCGACGGTGGTCATCAACGCCAGGGTGATATTACCCGTGCTGTTAAACCAAATTATAAAGGTAAGAATAGCGATCGCAATCACTGCCGGCACAAACCAACCTGTAACTTGGTCTGCTAGTCTTTGAATAGGAGCTTTTGAACCTTGTGCTTGCTGCACTAACTGCACAATCTGCGCCAGTACGGTATCCTTACCTACCCGTGTAGCTCGAAATTGGAAACTTCCAGTTTTATTGATAGTCGCGCCAATTACCTCATCCCCTGGCTGCTTTTTCACAGGTAAACTTTCCCCTGTCACCATCGCTTCATCAACTGTAGATGCACCGTTAATTACTTCCCCATCCACAGGAATCTTTTCCCCAGGACGGACTAGCACCACGTCACTAATCTGCACTTGGGCAATTGGCACATCTATTTCTTTTCCATTGCGAATCAACCGCGCTGTTTTAGCTTGTAATCCAATTAGCTTGCGGATGGCTTCTGAGGTTTGACTTTTAGCACGATGTTCAAATAATCGTCCTAACAAAATTAAGGTGATGACAATCACAGCAGTTTCATAATATACATCTGCCATCAACCCCTGACTGATGAAAAAGCTAGGAAATATCGTAGCAAAGAGGGAATAAAAATATGCTGCACTTGTACCTAAAGCTATCAATGTATCCATTGTGGCGTTATGACGTTTGAAAGCTTTCCAGGCGTTGAGATAGAATTTTTGACCACACCAGAACTGTACAGGTGTAGTTAAGATGAATTGCAGCCAAGGGTTATGCAGCCATGTAGGAATAAAAGGTAGGTGTAAACTTGTCATCATTGGTAGTGAACCAATTAGCAGCACAATACTAATGATTCCTCCCACTATTAGCTTCTGCTGTAAATCGCGGGACTCTCGCTGGCGATGTCTCTTGTCCTCATCATCTTCCCCTGTCATCAGGGTTTGTTCCTGCAATGGGTAAGCAGAGTAACCGGCTGCACTCACTGCACCTTGAATAGTTTGTAAATCCGTAGTTTTGGCATCATATTTGATTGTTGCCTGTTCTACCCCAAAGTTAACGCTACATTCCTCAACCCCAGGAACGGCAAGAATAGCATCTTCAATATTTTTGGCACAAGCCGCGCAACTCATACCGCGCAGTTTTAATGTGGCATTATCCATAATTAGTAACCCCATTAACAAGGGATGCTGACAACTAACTTCATCTTTAATCCTCCAGTCAACTGGAGAGTCAAGTAGTTATCAGCAAACTTTTTTCTTCTTTGTCAGGGGATTGAGGCGAGAATGTCTAAACTCCAGTTGTTACCTATCACCTATCACCTGTCACCTATCACCAAGTTACACTTCTTCACATATCTGCAATGTGGAATCATGTTTTGCCGTAACCTGATAATGATAGGACTGGCAATTATTGAGAGAAGAGATTCACAAAGGCAGGTTGCAATTCATGGCTTATTCCTGGTTTAAAGCATTTCATATTATTGGGATTGTGGTTTGGTTTGCGGGGTTGTTCTACCTGGTACGTCTATTTATCTATCATGTAGAAGCCAACCAAGAACCAGAACCAGCACGGACGATACTGAAAAATCAGTATCAAATTATGGAAAAACGCCTCTATCACATCATCACTACCCCAGGAATGTTGGTGACGGTAGCAATGGCTATTGGTTTATTAAGTACAGAACCGGAAGTTTTAAAAGAGGGTTGGTTACACTTCAAGTTGCTGTTTGTGGTTTTGCTGTTGGGTTATCATCATTACTGCGGTCGCTTAATGAAGAAGTTAGCCGCCGATGAATGTCGCTGGAGTGGTCAGCAATTACGGGCTTTGAATGAAGCACCTACAGTCATGCTAGTGGTGATAGTGATGCTGGCTGTGTTTAAGAATAATCTACCCACCGACCTTACAGCTTGGTTGATTTTTGCACTGATTATTTTGATGGCGGTGACAATTCAACTGTACGCGAGAAAACGCAGGCTGGATAAAGAAAAACTGACAGCCCAAATAGGACAAGTTCCTCAAGAACAAAGTTAGACTGGATTGCCTGAGATATCCTAAATTAAGAACTATCAGAAAATAGTTGCGATATCTCAGGTAACTCTTATATGAAATATCAGGAATTATTTAGCGATCGCGTGGCTGTCATAGCAACAATGCACCACAAAGAAAAAGTGATTGCTCCCCTATTAGAACAGGAATTAGGAATTAGGGCTATAGTACCCCAGGGTTTCAATACAGATATTTTCGGCACATTTACCAGAGAAATTAAACGCCCAGGTACGCAAATCGCCGCCGCTAAGTTAAAAGCCCAAAAAGCTTTAGAAATCACTGGAGAAAATTTAGCGATCGCTAGCGAAGGTAGTTTTAATCCTCATCCGATAATACCTTACATTTATGCTAATTTAGAAATCGTTATTTTCTTGGATAAAGCTAATAATTTAGAAATTATTGGTGAGGAAGTTTCTACAGAAACTAACTTTAATCATCAGGTTGTTAAAAGTTTAGCAGAAGCCTATGAATTTGCTGACAAAATAGGCTTCCCTGAACATGGCATTTGTCTCTGGTTTGAAGTTTCTGCAAATCGTTATAGTGAAATTATCAAAGGGATTAACACAGAAGAAAAATTCCTCAAAACTGTGAACTTTGCTTTAGAAAATGCACATAACAACCAAATAAATCTTGAGACAGATATGCGGGCAATTTACAATCCAACCCGCATGAAAAACATAGAAAAAGCTACCCGTAATTTACTACAGAAAATCAATAGTTGTTGCCCTAAATGCCAAACACCAGGATTTGAAATTACTGAACGCATTCCCGGATTACCCTGTGAAGTTTGCCATACGCCAACTACATTAATCCATACAGCCATATATCAGTGTAAAAAATGTGGTTTTAGACAAGAAAATTTATTTCCTCATGGTCAAGAATTTGCCAATCCTGCTCAATGTATGTACTGTAATCCTTGACCATTTATCACAAGGCGACAATGATGGATTAGGCGTAGGCGCAAGCCTACTGGGAGAGTAACCCAACAGTTGCAAGTATATGTTGGGTTTTGCAAAGCTTCAACCCAACCTACTAAAATAATGATTTATATTGATAAAAAAATCTCCCGTTGCTAGATAGTAACGGGTAGATTTAAAATTCCAGTTCGTCAGGTGATCGGAATAGTTATTTATTTAATATTTATTGCCTTAACTGCAATTCTGCCATTAGATAGATAAAATGTTCTCTCAAGTCCTCAAACTTGTATATCAAAGCACTTTGATTTTGAAAATCGTAAAGGCAATTCAATCATAAAACTTGTCAAACCATTACCACTCATAACTTCAATTGTGCCTTGGAGATATTCCACTAACTTTTTAACCAATGCTAACCCCAAGCCTGTACCACTATCTTGCCAGGAATTATCTTGAGGAATTTGGTAAGATGTATCAAAAATTGATAACTGGTCTTTTGTTGTATTTTGAGAAATTTGATAGAAAGGTTCAAAAATATGAGATTGCTCTTGTGTGGAAATGTCTACTCCAGAATTGTTAACTGTAATTTGCAAGGAGGGTAATAGATGAAACTCGTCACCATCTACAGGATTATCCTGATTGCTGATATTTTGCGGGTTTTGGGTAAAATGAACGGTTACTGTGATATGACCAAAAGCAGGAGTGTACTTACAAGCATTAGTCAGTAACTCTGATATGATGCGAGTCAGAAGACCTAAATCAGAAACTAAAGGTGGTAAGTCTGGCGGAACAGTTACTTTTAAAATCTGTTTTTGATTTTGGGTAATATCTTGAAAACTTTCAACTAGTTGCGGTAGCCATTCTTGGACTTGAATCAAAGTTAATTCTAATGGATAAGACTCTGCATCCATGATTCGCATACTCAGCAAATCATCTACTAAATTTAATTCTCGTTCGCATTCATGATATAGGATATTGAGGTAATGGAATGTAGACTCAAAGGCAGCAGGGGCAAAGACTTTGAAAATATTCTGTTGATTGAGAATATCTTTAAGTGTACTGATAGCCATTTTGATATTCGATAATGGCGATCGCATTTCATGGGAAGTAGTAGCCAAAAAATCCTCTTTCAACTGGTTGATTCTTTGCATTTCTGCCATTTGCAATTCTAGCTGGCGGGAACGCTCGGCTTTAATATTACGTTCTTCTGCTAGTCTTCTTTGGGTGTCATCTCGGAACACCATGACAGCACCTGTAATCACGCCACTGTGATCTTGCAAGCAAGTAGCACTATCTGCAATGGGAATTAATCTGCCATTTTTAGTGCTTAATAGGATATTACTGCCTAGATAGACAGTGCTGGTTTGTTGGATGGCAGAGGACATGGGATTTTGAACAGGTTGTAGCGTTTTTTCGTTAATTAACTGTAAGATTTCAGTTACTATTTGGTCTTTGGCTTGATTTAGTTGCCATCCTGTAAGTTCTTCAGCAACTTGATTCATGTATTTGATGTGTAACTGAGCATCAACAACAATCACTCCGTCCCCCATTCCTCGCAGCACAGAACTCAAAAATTGTTCGTGTTCATAGCGATTGAGTGCTGTTTGTATGGCAACATAGAGTTCTTGGTCTCTAACGGGTTTCAAGATATAGCCAAAGGGAAATGTGAGCGAAGCTCGTTCTACAGTGCTTTTGTCAGAGTGTCCAGTGACATAGATAACAGGAATTTGGAGAGTATTCCAGATTTGTTCTGCTGCTTGGATACCGTCATTTTCGCCGCGCAGTCGGATATCCATCAAAACTAAATTTGGTCGTAACTCAGTAGCTTTGGCAATTGCTAATTCGGCAGTATCGGCAATATCAACAACGCTGTAACCTAGGGATTCTAAAGTTTCTTGTAGGTTGATGGCCAAGATATATTCATCTTCCACAACTAGGATTCTAATTGTTGTAATTTTCTGTGTGTCAGAGGAGAGTGTGATCATGTTTAAACCCTAGTTGCTGTAAAATAAATTTTAAATTCTGTTCCCTGGTGAATGTTAATCTCTAAACTGCCTCTCAATTGCTTGACTAAACCCTGAATCAGAGTCATACCCAGAGTTTTAGTTTTCTTACTATCAAATTCCGCAGGTAGCCCAACACCATTATCACGAACGATGAGTATTAAGGTTTGATTAGTTGCTTGAGATAAGCTGACCTGAATTTCGCCTGCACGATCCGCAGAAAACGCATATTTCAAGGCATTAGAAACTAATTCGTTAATAATTAAGCCACAAGGAATAGCTGTTTCAATATCTAGATTGACATTTTCAACTTGAATTTTTAATTGAATATGAGTAGAACTTACATTGTAAGAATCAAATAAATGAGTTGTTAAGTCGGGAATATATTGAGCGAAATCGATATTAGCCAAATCATCAGAACGGTAAAGTTTTTCGTGTACTAGAGCAATGGAAGCGATACGATTTTGGCTATCTAGGAGAATGGCGGTGGCTGGAGAATCTTGAGTGCGTCTGTACTGCATTTGCAGTAAACTGCTGACAATTCCTAGGTTATTTTTGACGCGATGGTGAATTTCTTGGAGCAATACTTCTTTTTCTTTTAAAGATGCTTTAATTGTTTCGGCTACTTGTTTTTGTTCAGTGATATCTTGTTGGACAGCAACTAAAACTGTGCCATAATCAGGATGATCAAAAACAGAGGTATTGGCACTACACCAAAAGAGAGTACCATCTTTTTTGATATTTTGGACTTCGTAGGTAGCTTCACCTTGTTTTTTGACGACGGAGGCGATTGCTTGGTGAACTCCTGTAGCTGTAATTTGGTGATCTTCATAATTCAAAATTGACACATGGTGACCGATCAATTCACCAGCGTCATAACCAAATGTTTGGTCGAATTTGGGGTTTGTATAGACAATCATGCCATCATTGATGCGAACTAGACAAATTCCCTCTGCCATGTTGCGGGTAATCACCGCTTGTAATTCCAACATTTGTTCATAGTGTTTGCGATCGCTAATATTCAGACTATTGCCTATAATCCTGTAAATGCGTGAGGTTTCATCCCGTAGAGGAGTCAAGCTAGTAATCCACCAATTTAGCTGACCTTGGAATCGCAAACACTCCTCGTAGGTGATGGTTTCTCCAGCATCTACACAATCTTGATAATGCTGCTGGACAAGCATTGCTACTTCTGGCGGTAGAACTTGTTCTGGGGTTTTACCTTGCAAATCACTAGAGTGCAAACCTGTCAGTTTCTCGTGAGTCGGGTTCAAACCTACATAGCGAAAAACATCATCCTGAACATCGATCACAAAAATCGACTCTCCCACGCCATCATAGATACTGCGTAAAAACTGTTCTTTTTCTTGGAGTGCTTGTTCTGCTCGTTTGAGTTCCCGAAGTGCAGCTTGCTGTTCGCTAGTATCAATGATTACGCCTAGCATTCTGATCGGTTGTCCTACTGTGTCATAAATTCCCCGTCCTCTACCAATCAGCCAGCGAATACTAGCATCGGCATGAATGATGCGATATTCAGTTTCATAATTGGTACGATGTTGCAGCGCGCTCAATAAAGCCTGTTCCACTCGGTTTACATCTTCTGGATGGATAGCATTACGCCATATTTGATACTGCTTTGTGGATGAGGTTGGATCTAAACCTAACAAGCGATAGTGGTTGTCATTCCAAACCACTTCACCAGTTTGTACATTCCAGTCCCAAGTGCCGATGTTGGTAAATTCAAATGTGAGCCTTAGTTGCTCTTCACTTCTGGCTAAGGCTGCTTCTGCTTGTTGGCGATCGCGCAGTACAGCTTGCTGTTCACTAATATCTGTGACTCTGACAAGATTCATCTCTTGTCCAGCAACCCGAATGCGTTTCATTACTAGGCTTCCCCAGAAGACATTTCCTTGCTTGGAGAGGTATTCGATTTCTCGATGCCAAAACCCTAGCTGGTCTATTTGTGCAGCACAAGTAGCTATCTCTTCAGGTTGTAAGGGTTGTTTATGAAAAGTATAACCCTCTATCCCAATCAGTTCAGCTTTACTAGATACACCAAACATTTTTAGTGCTTGCTGGTTACAGTCAGTAGTCAGGAATGTCACTGGATCTACTAGAAACAGCGCATCCGCAGATTCGTTAAAAATAGCTTCTCGCAAGTCGCGGCTGTAGATGATTTCTAACTCAGCTTGTTTGCGTTCTGTAATATCTAAAATAGCTCCCAGTAGCTGTGCTACCTTTCCTTGACTATCTTTAGCTACTTCTGCCCTCGATTCAACATAACGCATTGAGCCATCCGGTCGGATAATGCGGTATTCTAAGCTGAAAGGGATGCTATGTGCGATCGCCTGTTCTAACTGAGTCTGGACTATGGCGCGATCGTCTGGGTGAACCATCTCTAAAAACTCAGTGTGGGTTGGTTCTACCTGATGGGGATTTAACCCAAAAATCTGAAAAGCTTCCTTTGACCAACTGCGCTGATAAGTGTTTAAATCCAATTCCCAACTGCCGACATGGGCAATTTTTTGAGTAGTGATTAGCCGTGCTTCGCTGTGGCGGAGTTTTTCTTCTGCCTGGATGCGTTCGGTGATATCTTGGGCAGTACCGTAGAGGCGCACTACTTGTCCATCTGCGTTGAATTCTGCATATCCAATGGATTCAATATAGGTGACAGTATCATCAGGAGTCAACTTACGCAGCAGCAATTTATAAGATTCACCAGTAATAATTGCTTGGTTGACAGCTTGCTCTAGTTTTGCCCTGTCTTCTGGGTGATACAACTCCAAATTTTCCTGATAAGTTGGTTCTGTTTGGGTGGGATCTAGATTGAAAAGACGAAATAGCTCCTCTGACCAAATAATTTTTTGTGTAGCTAGATCAAACTCCCAACACCCAAGACGAGCAACGCGTTGCGATTCTGCCAAAAATGCTTGACTCTTGCGTAGTGTGGCTTCAATGTGTTTGATGTTCGTGATACCAACTACCAATCCATCCCAGACTATGCGACCATCTGGCCATTTGTGGGGTGAAGAACGAAAATGCAGCCATTTGACTTGTTTACTAGGTGTGCAGATTTGCAGTTGAATATCAAACACGGAAAGATCGTGCATAGATTCATTAACTGCTGCTTCTAGGCGCAGATTGTCTTCCCCAATAAACTGGCGATAAAGTAAGCTCGAATCTTGCAGTGCATCTTCTGCTTTGACTTCCATCAATTTTTCAATCCCTGCACTGAGGTAGGAAAAGCGATCGCTACCATCTAGTTCACGGACAACCTGATATATTGCTCCATTAGGAAGGTTATCGCCGATTCTCCGCAGCATGGCTTCACTCTGTTGCAAAGCGATTTCTGCGGTCTTGTAATCGCCAATATCCCCCAGAGAACCAACTAATCGGATGGCATTACCTTGCTCATCCCAGACTGCTTTGGCGCGGGATTTAAACCAGCCGTAACTACCATCTTGGAGACGCAGACGATATTCACAGCTATAAACGGGAGTTTGCCCTGATAGATAAGCTTCTTGAGCCGCCATGACTCGTTCATAATCATCAGGATGCAGGCGTTTGCTCCATTCATCATCCCAATTGCTCAGTTCATGGCCTTCATAGCCTAACATCTCAAACCAACGGTCAGACCGGAAGGTTTTATTCGTTAGTATATCCCAATCCCAAATGGCTTCATTAGTACCGGCGATCGCTAGTTGCCAACGTTCCTCACTTTTGCGGAGAGCTATTTCTGCTTGTTTGCGGTCAGTAATATCTTTACTAATACCAGTGGCAATCCAGCAGTTGTTTTCGGGGTCATGGCGGGAGGTGTAGGTGGCTGAAATCCAACGTAGAGAACCATTTTTGTGAGCAAATCGGAATTCTACACTGGTTGTAATTCCCGCCAAGATATCTGCAAACAGAGGCATAATTACTGTTTCTACATCTTGGGGATGTACTCGTGACCTCCACAGGTGTTTATCCTGGATAATTTCCCCTGCTGTATAGCCAAAGATAGCTTCACAACCGGGAGATTGGTATTCATATTCCCAATCATGATTCGAGAATACCCGAAAACTAACTATAGAATTAGCGATTGCGCTATTGAGAATGTCATTTAACCTCGCTTCTGAGGCGCGATAGTGTGCTTCTCTTTCCCAGCACACTTGACTTATCTGTTGTCGCTGGGTGATTTCTTGTGCTAATTCTGCTTTCTTGCTATCAATTATTTGTTGCAGGACAGTAATCACTTTACACAGTTTGATGGGGTCTAATGCCTGCAATACAATGCTTTGGGTGATTATTCCTAATAATTCGCGATCGCTTCCTGTCACCACTAAGCGGCGAATTTCTAGCGACTGCATCCGTTGATACGCACTCCACAATGTATCTTCCGGCGCAACAGTCACGAGGCGATCGCTCATCACCTCCCCTGCTATGGTAGAAACTAGATCCAAACCCTGTGATTGGAATTTGACAATATCTCGTTCAGTTATAATTCCGATGGGTATTAGTGCTGAATCTTCTGCCTGCGATTCTGACACAATAACTACAGAACTGATTTGATGACTAGTCATGAGGTGCGCTAAAGTCTCCACTGCAACCTTAGCAGGCGCAGAGATTACATTAGTTTCCATGACATCAGCAACAGTTCGCAACTTCAGTAAATCACTGGGTTGTAACGCATCTCGCACCGATAATGGTGTCAGCACACCCAAAACTTTTCCTTGACCATCAATCACGGGTAGATGAGAAATATGATGCTGGCGAAACAGTTGTAAAACAGTGTTTAGATCCTCAACTTCTGTCTCGCTTAAGGTAATTACAGGTTGCAGTATCAGTTCTGCAATGGTCATCTCTGCGAAATTAATTTTATTAGCGATCGCTCGTACTACATCTCGTTCTGTGAAAATATTTACTAATTTTTGCTGTTCTAGAACTAATACACAGCTAGTATGAGCTTGACTCATCAGATGGATTGCTTCAACCACTGGGGTATTTGGGGCAACTGTCACCAATGGTGGTTGATAGCTGGCATCCAAGAGACGCAATCTAAGAGTGTCCATCTTCTGAATTTAGCCAATGTTTGTAGATAACAATTTTCTAGTTAAATGATTCTCAATATTTTTATTTGTGGAATTTATTTATATAAAGTTTACTTTTCTTCAAAAGATTTTTTTTATCGTTGTAAAAAAAAACTCCCTCTGCTAATTAATAGTCAGAGGGCAGTGTATGGTGTGAGGAGCAAACAGAATGTTTGCTTAATACCTAGAGTATCAGGGGATTGTGACAGAGTTATCTCAATGTGATGAATTTGATGCGATCGCTATTAACAGTGATCAGTCAACAGTTCAAAACTTGTAACTTAAAACCTGAATCACACTACTATCAGGTAAATTACCAGAATTAAGATTAATCGTGTCGCTATTACTACGGCGGACGGTTGTACCCTGCATCAAGGTTAAAAATTCATCTACTGGCGTAATATCACAGGCATTAGGATCAGCAGCTTGTGTACGGTAGTGGGTGGGAATGACAATTTTGGGATTTAAAACTGCGATCGCTTGTTTTGCTTCTTCCGCATTATAAGCTTTGGCACTACCACCCACGGGTATTAACAATACATCTGGTCGTCCCATGAGGATTTTTTGTTCTAGAGAAATAGGCGCGGCTGCCCCCCCTAGATGTAAGATATTAACTCCCCCTTGATTCCACTTCCAAGCAGTATTTACCCCAAATTGCTTACCACCTTTGCGATCGTGGTCGATAGCAATTCCTTGCAACTGAATCCCTTTAAATTCATAAGATCCGGCGGTAAATACTAACTTAGGATTCCCTGGTAAGCCATCAACTGCGCCTTCATCTAGTAATTGGCTGCTAATCAACACTAAATCGGCTGAGACTTTTGGCAAACGATATCCAGCAGTACAACCCAGTTTCCGAAAGGGATTAACCAGAAGTTTTACCCCACCACCAGTAAATAGAAAGCAAGTATGACCCAACCACTGTACTGATACCCCACCAGATTGAGCATTAGCTGGGAGAAAAGAAGCAAAGGTAGGAGCAATAGCCGTGGTGAGTCCCGCCCCAGCATAGCCAATAAACTGTCGTCGTTTCATTAATTCTTCTCTTGTAACTGTTGCAGGAAGTTTCGCAGTAACTGTTTTCCTAAAGATGTGAGAACACTCTCTGGATGAAATTGGACACCTTGAATGTGAGGATAGTTCCGGTGTCGTACTCCCATGATTGTGCCATCTTCTACCCAAGCGGTGATTTCTAAAACTTCCGGGCAAGTCTCGCGGTCAATCACCAGACTATGATACCTAGTGGCAGTCATCGGATTTTCCAACCCCTGGAAAACACCTATCCCAGTGTGAGTTACCTGAGAAGTTTTACCGTGCATTAATTCTGGAGCAGAAACAATTTTACCACCAAATACTTGACCAATACTTTGATGACCCAAGCACACACCTAAGATTGGCAAACTAGTTCCTAATTCTTTAATCAAATCTAGGGATATACCCGCATCTTCTGGACGACCAGGGCCAGGGGAGATGACTACAGCATCCGGTTGTAATTGCTGAATTTCGGTTAAGGATATTTTATCGTTACGAAAAACTTGAATATCTGACGCTACGGGGAACTCAGCTGCTAGTTCTCCGAGGTACTGCACTAAATTATAAGTGAAGCTGTCGTAATTATCTATAACTATAATCACAGCCTATAATAGCTCCTAATTTTTACTCTCACCATGTTTAATTGTCACCAGTTCTGCACTAGTGTAGATGCGATCGCCATTAATTATGACTATACGCCAAGTACATCTTAGTAATTAATGCGGCGGCAGGTGGAGTAAACAATTTAATTTTAAAAAGCTGACATAATTAGAACTACCAATGGTGGAAGCAACAGCACAGATGCAACTAACACTGCTACCAAAGCAGAGACAAGCACCGCACCAGCCGCACAATCCTTGGCGATTTTTGCCAATTCATGGTAAGTCTGCTTGACGGTTAAATCTACAAGGGACTCGATCGCCGTGTTTAATAACTCCAGTGCCAATACTAAACCGCTAGTGATACCAATAATTGCAATTTCCACTGCTTGCAGATGTAAAAAGACGCTGAGAGCGATCGCGAAAGTGCAAACACTCACATGAATCCGAAAATTCCGTTGCGTCTGAAAACTATAGCTAATTCCAGCCCAAGCGTACTGGAAACTCACTACTAAACTAGAGGCCACTTGCCAAGAAAGGCCTCGTTCTTTGTTCACAAAGGTAAATAGTTGATTTTGAGTAGGTGGGGGAGAGATTTGTTGAGACATAGGCTTAAAATTAGAACAATAAGGTACATATACTGAGAATCTGGGATGATTTTACTATTGCAATCAACTTTAACGCAGCTTTTTACAGAAGTATTATATTAGGATCGCTTAAATTTCATACTTACAAACACAAAAATCTTTAATATTCTATGTCTATATGAATACCGATTGACCTCAGTAAAATTGCTTGCTGCTTTAACATTTCTGTTAAACTTTCTTCATCAGGATGATCCCAGCCCAACAAATGTAGTAAACCGTGAGCTACCAACCAAGCAAACTCAGTGGATAAACTATGTTCTTGTTGTTGAGCTTGACATTGTGCTGTGTTTACTGAAATAACTATATCCCCTAAATACAACGGCGCAAACGACATTTCCGCCACTTGTGGAAAATCTACCTCTAAAGCCGCAAAGGATAGGACATCCGTTGGCTTATTTTGCTGGCGATACTGAGCATTTAGCTCTTGAATTTCTACGTCATTAGTCAAACGTAGCCCAATTTCATAACTAGATGCTGGCGGTAGATGGGGTTGGAGAATGTCTAACCAGCAATCAAACCAGTTTTTCCAAGTTTCAGATGCAATTTGATTCTCAAGATAGTTAGATTTGAGAGCTTCTTCTAGTGAAGACTCACAAAAAACATCTTGTACATCAAGGTCGAATTCTACCAACTCCAAAATCTCCTTATAAGGGTTTAGCATCGTGGCGAATTGAGGAGGGAGATTTCAATGCGGAGTGACGCGCAGAAGTACGCAGAAAATTCGCTACGAATTAATAAAATGGTGCGCTTAGTGTGTGAGGTAAGCTAAACCGACAAAAACCGCTAACAGCCCTACTGTGGTGAGCAGGAAATGCTTCAAAGAAGTACCACCCTTCCGCACCATATTTCGCATCGCCAGTTTAACGTAGCTGGGTTGATTTTCTGTTGCAGGAGAATTACTCATAAATTAAATAACAAGTTCTTTATATATATAAATGTAACAGTTTGCCAGGATTTATATCGCCAGATTAGTCAAGTTCGGGGAATAGAGGGGGACAAACCAAGCCAAAATTCAAAAATTTTTGATTTGGTTTGTCCTCAGTCCCCCATTACACTGATTCTACAAGCTGGTTTTCCTGACGTAGATAGGCTTGGATGAACATATCTAGGTCACCGTTCATGATGTCAGCGATCGCAGTTGTTTCCGCATTGGTACGCAAATCCTTTACCATCTGGTAAGGGTGGAAAACATAGTTACGGATTTGGTTGCCCCAGGAAGCTTCCACCATATCACCCCGAATGTCAGCAATTTCTTGAGCGCGTTGTTCTTGGGCTATCACTAACAACTTGGCTTTAAGGCGGGCTAAGGCTTTCTCTTTGTTTTGCAACTGGGAACGTTCTTCTGTGCAGCGCACAGCCAACCCTGTGGGCAGGTGAACTATCCGCACAGCTGTTTCTACTTTGTTAACGTTCTGTCCACCTTTACCCCCAGAACGAGTTGTGGTGATTTCCAAATCCTTGTCAGGGATATCCAACTGCACTTTACTATCTATCTGCGGCATCACCTCCACCCCAGCAAAACTGGTTTGGCGTTTACCATTGGCATTAAAAGGTGAAATCCGCACAAGGCGATGTGTACCTGTTTCAGAACGTAAATAGCCGTAGGCGTAGCGACCTGTAATTTCTAAGGTGGCTGATTTAATCCCAGCTTCGTCACCTTCTGACTCTTCAGCTAGAGCTACCTTGTAACCATGCGCTTCTGCCCAACGTGTATACATTCTTAACAGCATAAATGCCCAGTCTTGAGCATCTGTACCGCCAGCCCCTGCGTTGATGGTCAATACTGCCCCTTCTGCATCATAGAGGCCAGACAACAATTGTTGCAATTCCCACTGGTCAAGCTCACGATTCAGCTTGGTGATGGTAGATTCGGCCTCTTTTAATAGTGCCTCATCCGTTTCCAGTTCCAAAAGCTCAACAACTGCCCTAGTATCGTCCAAACTGACGTGCCATTGATGATACTGTTCTAGGTGGGCTTTCAGGTCATTGAGTTCTTGGAGCGTTTTTTGAGCTGTGTTTTGGTCATCCCAAAATTCTGGCTGTGCGGCTATTTGCTCTAGGTCATGAATTTTGGCTTTTAGTGCAGGTACGTCAAAGATAGTCCTGGGTCTTACCCAGGCGACTAGACAACGTTTCGATTTCGCGTTTAAGTTCTAATACGTCCATTGTGCTGGCTTGAAGTAAATCGATAAATTTTGAGATATTGGTATTTATTGTATTTGAATTTTTGATTCTAGCTGTAATTGGTCGCAAGATATATTCACGGATAATATTGCTTGCCATAGGCTGTCAATTTTTCGAGAAATTTTCTCAAACGCTTAAGACTAATTGATAATTTCAATGCTTGAAGGTGTAAAAGTCAAATATGTTAATGGAAAGCTTATATCTTCAATCACACCATAGGCTGTCACTGCTGCTAGGTCATAAAAAACCGTAGTTGCTGATGCTGTTACTACGGTTTATAAATCTTTAAGTTTTTATACCTAATAATTGCATAATTGCTTAACGACGGCCATTGATGGCAATCAGCAAGCGCAAAATAAAGATGAATAGGTTGATGTAAGTCAGATACATCGACAAAGCCGCAGGCAGATATTGGTCATCGTGGTAAGTACGGGGCAAGATGTAAAAATCAACAACTGATGCCCCAGCAAAAAGAAATACCCCTAAACCGGAAATGGCAATTTCTAACCAATTAGGTGTGTAAACACCAAACAAGGCAAAGACAAATTGAGTCAGACAGACCACCACCAAGGCGATAATGCCAAGAGAGATGGTTTTAGTCAAAGCCATACCATCTTGTTCTGAGAGATTTGAACCAATTGGACGGGCAACTATAAAGGTAACTCCACAACCAAGGGCTGCTAAACCAATGCCTTGAATACCAACACCTTGAGTTTTCAAAGCCACAAACACTAAACCACTCAGGGTATATCCCGACAACAAGCTGTAGGTAGCTAAAAGTGGCAATGCTAGACTCTTGTTACCTTTTTGAGCAACATTCTGGGCAATAAAAAACAGTATTAACTCTAGAATTACTGCACCAATAAAGGTAGGGAAGAAAATTTCGGGGTTATTACGGATAATACTCAGACCACCGTAAGTTCCCAATGCTGTAAGTATTAGACCACCACCCACATAAGGCAGGGCATTGGCAATGACATTGGGGCCTATTAAGGTGTGAGACTGGGCTTTACGGAAAGCTTCGCGAAAATTGCTGGTATTACTCATATGGCAAGACTAATTTTTTAGAAAAACTTCCTGATTATTCTTATTCTTACCCATATTTAATTTTTTTAGCCAGGCAGAAAATCTGTAAATAATTTTACCTATTTGGCTGGAGCATTGATTTCATCGTAATCATAAAATCTATCAGCAATATATAGCAGGTAAGCTGTACCAGATTTAATTTGCACAGATCATTTAGCTAAATTCTTTAGCAGGACTTATTTTCATTCTTTTGATTTTTAATTTTTGACCGATACCTATTTTAGATTGAAGAAAAGCTGATTTTAGATTTTTTTGGTTCATGCCGGACTAACGTCACGCTACGCTAACGCCCCTTGTGAGTGAAACAAATCCAAAATTCAAAATCCAAAATCCAAAATTCGTTTACTTGCTTGGTGGGCTTAGTCAAGTATTTTTCAGTACAAATAACTAGCTTTGTTGCGAAAAATAAACTTTGTTAAAAGAGTAATTGCTATTTAAAAAAGCAAAACAGCCTGCAACAAATAGGCAATATAAATCATGCGTAAAAATACGGAATGGTGGAGATGTCCCACCAATAATTTCAGTGAAACGACGATGGTTTAATCAGCCTTGTCTAAGGAAAATAATTACAGATTTAAAGAGATACGCAGCTCCATTTTGGCAAAAAAAGGAGTTACAAACAAGGAATTTTTATATGACAGCAAGTGAGTCCTCTATGCAAATTGATGGTATGGAGTTATTGCACTTATACCACCACAATCCTTCTATTAAACTTCGTAATCAACTAGTTCAGTTACATACTGGATTAGTGAGAAAGATGGCTCACAAATTTAGTCATCAATGTAATGAACCTTATGAAGATTTAGAACAGATTGGTTATTTTGGTTTAATCAGGGCGATTGAGCGTTTTGATCCCAGCCAAGGATACGCTTTTAGTTCCTTTGCTGTACCATATATTCGCGGTGAAATGCTGCATTTCTTGCGCGATCGCAGTACTCTATTAAAGATACCCCGCCGTTGGCAAGAATTGTACAACGAAGGACAAAAAGTCCGTAAAGAGTTGGCAGTGTCTTTAGGTCGTCCTCCCAAGGATTCAGAAATTGCTAAGGAACTCAAGGTATCTGTACAAGAATGGCAAGAAACCAAGTTAGCAGCCCAAAATCGGATGCCTTTGAGTTTAGATGCTACAGCCGTTCACTATGTTGATTGCCAAATTACCTTGGGTGAAGCACTTCCTTGTCCCCGTTCTACAGCTTTGCAGCAACAAAACGAAGAACGGCAACAACTGCAAGGGGCAATTAATATGTTAGAAGAAAAGC
Source organism: Anabaena sp. CCY 9402-a (assembly GCF_963920945.1). Lineage (NCBI taxonomy): Bacteria > Bacillati > Cyanobacteriota > Cyanophyceae > Nostocales > Nostocaceae > Anabaena > Anabaena sp. CCY 9402-a. The sequence goes on along the minus strand of NZ_CAWUDL010000029.1, from coordinate 18,950 downwards.
CCCGCCAAGCTGTGGAAATGGTATTTTTAAAAGAATTGTCCCGTAAGGATGCCGCCAAAAGTATTGGTACTAGCCCCATGACAGTAACGCGGTATTTGCAAAAGGGAATTCAAGATTTAATTGGTTATTTACAACCACAAGTAGTACCAACAGGGTCTTGAGAGTGCTGAGTTGTGTTAGCGGTAGCGCGGCGTTAGCCGGTGCTGAGTGCGGAGCGTAACGTTGAGCAGTATGTTGTTAGCGGTAACGAGGCGTGAGCAGGGTGCTGAGTTGTGAGTCAAAGAAAGATAGTATTCAAGCTAAAACCCCACAACTAGGGCATGAAAATCTCTCTTCCCCATTCCCTCTTTTCAGACTTGATTAATTACGAATTACGAATTACGAATTACGAATTGGTATTATTCCAGGGAATACTTAGGGAGATGTTAATTTATCCAGTATTTTGCTATGGGTCACTTCTTTCGCTATTTACCCACCTACCTAATACTCAGCTTACTTTGTCTAGTCCTAAGCTGGTCATTCCCTGCACAAGCGGTTACTTATCCTAATCCTCAACTAGAACAGCAAGTCTTAGACGTCCTCCGCAAACACCCAGAAGCAATTATTGAATCTGTCCAAGCATATCAGCAGCAGCAACAACAGCAAATTAATCAATCACGACAGGTATTTTTAGAGGATTTGCAAGCTAATCCCGAAGCGGTGATTGCAAATTCCCCCACAATGGGAACGATACCAGCAAAAAACGTGTTAATAGAATTTTCTGATTTTCAATGTCCCTACTGTGCTGAGGCGCATAAAAAATTGCAGGATTTGTTAGTCAAGCATCGAAATGAGGTGACATTAGTTTATAAAAATTTACCTTTGCCCACTCATTCTGAAGCCCTATCAGCTGCAAAAGCGGCTTGGGCTGCAAATCAGCAGGGCAAGTTTTGGGAATATCATGATGCTTTATTTACCAATCAAAAGCAACTTGGAGACAATTTGTATTTAGATATTGCCAAGAAACTAAATCTAGATATGGAGAAGTTTAACAGCGATCGCCTACTTGCCGAGCCAAGCATTAAACAAGATATGCAGCTAGCCCAAAAATTGGGGGTCCCAGGTACACCTTTCTTTGTAATGAATGGTAAAAACTATTCTGGGGCTGTACAGCTAACAGACATTGAGAGTAAATTAGGTAGTGCTACTTAAAAAATTTAACTGATCGCGCCTATTCCTCTCCATCTTCTCTATGAGACGCAAGATAGAGAGGAATTACGCATGAGTAACGATAATTCAATGATTTGGGTTGGGTATTGGCATAAGAAATAGGGGATGGAAACCTGACTGATTCCCCAATTCAATCTTCTAATTGCTGACTTGGTATTTCTACTGCTGTGACATCGATTGTCCCTTCTGGTGCGAAGCGTTGAAAATGACCTTGTTGTACTGTTAGTTGTTCTCCACAGTTAGGACATTGCAATTGGCTCTTATTTAAACCTGTAAATTCATATGCACAGACCGGACATTTATCAGCCACTAAGTTGCGTTCCAACCACCAGCGTAAACCGAAAAACGCTACTACAGGGGCTAGCAATAGCAATCCAAAAAGAATCACTAACGAATTCACTAACCAGCCCAAACCCAAAGAAGCCAGCAACCAAGTAATTGCTAACAGTGTCAGCAAGGGACGGAGATTCAAAAGATTCAGTTGAGAATTGTTAAGCCGCATTTTTAAATATTATCTTGCTCTTTATCTAGGATAACGAGTTTAGTTATTAGTTACTCTCCCCTGTCCCCTGTCACCTATTTCTAGTCAAGTAGAGACAAAAGTTGCTGTTGCAAGGCAGCTTGACCAAAATTAGCGATCGCTTGTTCTCTTAGCCATTGTCCATCACAACGCTGATCTTCTCCTTGAAGAATTTCTATACAAGCTGCGGCTACAGCTTCTGGGTTACGGTGGGGGACTTGCCACCCGACTTTACCATCTTGCAAGGGGTCAGCAGATCCATCATTATCGCCCGATAATACTGGGATGCCACAGGCCATGGCCTCTAGATAAACAATGCCAAAACCTTCTTGAGAAGGCATGATATAGGCATCAGCGAGGCGGTAGTGTGCTATTAACTCTTCTGTGGGTACAAAACCAGCAAAGATGACGCGATCGCTTACACCTAAATCTTGGGCTAGCTGTGCTAATCGCGGTTGGTCATCGCCACGACCGATAACTAAATATTTTACTTCTGGGAAAACCTGCAATATTTTAGGTAGGGCGCGAATTGTCACATCTACACCTTTATATATATCTCCTGACCACAATCGCGCCACGGTCATGATGACCTTAGCATCCGTTAAGCCGTATTTCGTCACTAATTCGGGTAGCTTTGCACCGGGAGTAAATCTATCCCCATCAATAGCACAAGGTAGCATTTTTACCTTATGAGGATCTATACCATTAGCAGCACAGGCTTGATCTCGACTGTAGCGGCTAATTGTCCAAATGTCGTTGGCTGCGGCTAATGCCCGACGTTCTCGTTTTGGCAGTGCTTCCCAAACTTCCTTACCGTAGGTGAGGATGGTGTAAGGAATTCCCAAAGGTTGGCAGAGGGTTTGGATGAGTGCAGCTAGTTTAATATGACCGCAGAAAACCCGTTGGGGGCGTTTTTGCAATAAATACTTAAGTAACGCCCCAGCCATTGTAATTCTACCTATCTGGGGCGACTGATTTTTAAAGTAATGAAATTTTAAGTGATCGCACTCAAACGGATTTGAACAATTAGGACTATCGCGCAACAAAAATACATCTGCTTGATAACCTGCACCCAAGCCTGAATATGCACGAAAAATATCCTTCACATAAGATTGAATGCCGCCTTCCAGTGCAAAAATCTCTAAGAAGACGAAAACATGATTAACTTGTTGACTGAAATCTTCACCTAAATTAGTTTTTTCTGCCACCGGATCAATTAGCATTTATATTCTTGTTGTACATACAGTGCAGAAGTTAAGAATGTCATCAAAGACACCCTACTCTACTAGCAGTTGTTTGCTAGACACTTCAGCTATTTTACCGTTTTGTAATCGCTCTATATCTGTTTGTACCATTTGCTCCAAAAGTTTCTCAAAGCTAATTTGCCCTTCCCAATCTAAATTCTTTTTCGCCTTAGTGGGGTTAGCTACTAGTTGGAAATGCTCGTCTGTTCTCAGTAAATTAGGATTTATGACTACGTGATTTTGCCAATTTAATCCTACACATTCAAAAGCTATAGATACTAGTTCCCTAACGCTATGTAGTTTACCTGTGCCAATTACATATTCCTCTGGCTCGTCAACTTGTAGCATTAACCACATAGCTTTTACGTAATCACCGGCAAAACCCCAATCCCGTTTAGCATCAAGACTACCCATTTCCAGTTTGTCAGCTAAACCAAGCTTGATTGATGCTGCGGCTAAAGAAACTTTACGGGTAACAAATTGTGGCGGACGTAGAGGCGATTCATGATTGTACAAAATGCCACTACAGGCAAATAGACCATAGCGTTGACGATGATGCACCATTGTCCAATGAGCGTGTAGTTTGGCTGCTGCATAGGGATTTTTGGGTCTACAGGGGGTTTCTTCATCTTGAGGAGAACAGAAAACATCCCCAAACATCTCGGAACTACTAGCTTGATAAAACCGGGTAGATAAACCTACTTGTCGGACTGCATCTAATAAGCGTGTAGCAGTCCCAGTAATTAGGTCTAGTGTTCCTAATGGATCTTTCCAAGAATCAGGGACAAAACTAGGTGCAGCCAAATTATAAATTTCTTGGGGACGGAGTTGTTCGACTGCATTCAAAATTGCGGTGCTGTCTCTTAAGTCCACAGTGTAGATTTCCACTTTGTTAGCTAAGTCACCCAACTTTGCTAAATTTGGTTGTCGGTGTGGAGATACCAATCCCACCACTCTATAACCATGCTTGAGGAGTAAATGGCTGAGATAGTAGCCATCTTGACCAGTAATTCCGGTAATTAAGGCTGTTTTAGTCATATTTTCCTGTCTCCTCTAGCAGTATGAAACACCTACTGTGCGCGATCGCAAAATTACTGATAAGAACTTTGTATACATTTGCCAACCCAATCAACCGAACTAAGCATAAAAGTTCTGACCAATTCTAACAAAGTAGTTACGATCACTCGTATGCAAACCTGACTATTATGTAAAATGACTTTTTATACAATCAATCAAAGTACACTCAAACATAAAATAATATTTTCTTCTCTGTGTCTCCGTGTCTCTGTGGTAAAAAAGTCTATTTTCAACCTAAAGAATATCTACAGAGCAATAAAAAAACCCCCATAGGGGGGGCAGAATTTTTAGTTGTCCGCGTGGAGTGAACAACTAATAAAGAATACCTACAGTAAATACAGTAATCCGAACAAAATAATCCAAATCACGTCAACAAAGTGCCAGTAGATTTCCGCAGCTTCCACACCGAAGTGTTTTTCGTTACTGTAGTGACCAGGAGTGCGCGATCGCCATAACACAGCCACAATCGCTAAAACTCCGATAGTTACGTGTAAACCGTGGAAACCAGTCAACACATAAAACGCACTAGCAAACAAATTAGTCGTCAGACCAAATTCTAGATGCGTATATTCGTAAACCTGTCCTACCAAGAAAATCGCACCCATTGCGGCAGTAATTGCTAACCAGGTACGCATACCCTTCGTATCATTCTTTTTGATAGCAGTATCAGCATTGTGCATGACAAAACTACTAGCAATCAGATTGACAGTATTCACTCCAGGTAACAATAATTCTAAGTCTGGTGTACCTGCTGGCGGCCACGCAGGTAAAGTTGAACGGAAAGCTAAATAAGCTCCGAACAACCCCATAAAAATCATCCCTTCAGCAATCAAGAAAACAAATATCCCAAACAGGCGATGATCGGGATGTTCTTCATGATGCTCAACCGCCGCCGCGTGGTGATGATTCAGTTCCGTTTTCGCTGGGTCAATAGTTTGACTTTGCATGAATTTTGACAAGTGTGAAGTGTGAATATATTGGGGATGGGGGAGAGGGAAGAAATTCTCCCTCGTCTCCTCTGTTTCTTCTTAGGTTCTAGTCTCTACATCCGACTCAATGCTAGGGTATGGCTCATCGAGATCAGCCCTGAATACAGGATTCTCAGATGGAGATACATTCGCGGGTGCGTGTTTTACCCCATAGTCGTAGGGGCCTGTGGTCAAGACTGGGAGAGTTTCAAAGTTCTCAATTTCTGGTGGTGAGGTGGTCATCCACTCTAAGGTAAGAGCTTTCCACGGATTATTGCTAGCTTTCTCGCCGTACAACCAACTCCATATAGCGTTGATGATGAAGGGGAAGGTGGAAACAGCTAGGATGTACGAACCATAAGTACAGATTTCATTTAGCAAGGTAAATTTGGGGTCGTACTGAGCAATCCGGCGATTCATCCCCATTAAACCTAGCTTGTGCATGGGTAGGAAGGTCATATTCAAACCCACAATTGTCAGAGCAAAATGTACTTTACCCCAAGTTTCATTAAACATCCGTCCCGTCATTTTCGGAAACCAGTGATAAATGGCTGCGAAAATACCCAGCACGCTACCACCAAACAGCACATAGTGTAGGTGTGCTACTACAAAGTAAGTGTCGTGGACGTGAATATCAAAAGGCACAGCTGCCAACATTACACCACTAATCCCACCAATTACGAAAGTCCCGACAAAACCCATAGCAAACAGCATGGGACTGTTGAACTGGATTTTGCCACCCCACATCGTCGCCAACCAGCTGAAAATTTTAATCCCTGTAGGTACGGCAATGATCATGGTGGTGATCATAAAGAACATCCGCAACCAACCAGGAACACCACTGGTAAACATATGGTGCGCCCAGACAATTAGCCCTAAAAAACTGATGGCTAACGATGAGTAGGCGATCGCTTTATAACCGAAAATTGGTTTACGGGAGTGAATGGGAATAATCTCTGAAATTGCACCAAAAAACGGCAAAATCATGATATAAACTGCCGGGTGAGAGTAAAACCAGAACATATGCTGGTAAACTACCGGATCACCGCCACCAGTCGGGTTAAAAAATGTCGTTCCTGCTAATAAGTCAAAAGCCAGCAGAATCAAACCGGCTGCTAAAACTGGTGTTGAGAGTAAAACCAACGCCGAAGTAGCCAGCATCGCCCAACAAAACAAGGGCATTTGATGGAAGCCCATACTGGGAACACGCATCTTTAGCAGGGTGACGAGAAAATTAATCGCCCCCAAAATCGATGACGTACCCAACAGCAGGACACTCATAATCCAAATTCCCTCACCTACCTGTCCTGTCACCAAACTTAAGGGAGGGTAGGAAGTCCAACCGGCTTCGGCTGCATCCCCGATGACTAAACTAGCAACCAGCAACAAGCCGGCTGGGGGGATCATCCAAAAAGCTACAGCATTTAGCCTAGGGAATGCCATATCTCTAGCCCCAATCATCAGGGGAATTAGATAATTAGCAAAACCTGCCCCGGCTGGCACAATCCACAAGAAAATCATGATTGTGGCGTGCAGTGTAAATAGGCTGTTGTAGAGTTCTGGACTCACAAAATCTACTTCTGGAGTTCGCAATTCTGTACGCACCAAGTCAGCTAAAACGCCGCCAATGCAGTAAAAAATGAACGACGTGACTAGATATTGCAGTCCAATTACCTTGTGATCGGTATTGAAGCTAAAGTAGTCTTGCCATTTTCTGACCCCTGGTTCTGGAATATGAACAGGGATGTTGGCAGTTTCTTGTAACTGAGCTTGTGTCATGGTTAAGAGTCAATAGTCAATGGTGATTAGTCAGTAGTTATTGGTTATGGCTTTGGACTGTGGACTGTTGACTATTTAACGCGATGTGCAACTTATTTTTGAAACCCCTCTCCAAACCTCTCCCCTGCAAGGAGAGAGGCTTTAAATTTTGCTCCCCTTCCCTGTCTCCGACACGCTGCGCGTTGGCGTAGCCTCTCGAAGAGAATGTAGGGAAGGGGTTGGGGGTTAGGTTTGAGAGAAAGTTGCACACGGCGTTATTTATGAATGTGATGTAACATTTCTGGTTGAATTCCCATGTCTTTGGTATAAGGTGCGAGGAATTCATCTGGAGTTAGGTTAGCTGGGTTGACAGCAACGGCTTCCTTAAGAGTGTTATTATTCGCAACTAACTGCTCTTGCATCCATTTTTCAAATGCTTCGGGTTTCTCCACTACCACCTGTGTTCTCATCGCGCCGTGGTAGGGGCCGCACAGTTCAGCACAGATGAGAGTATAATCACCTTCAACTTTCGGTGTAAAGCGGAGTTCGCTTTGTCTACCAGGGATCGCATCCTGTTTCAGCCGAAATTCGGGGACCCAAAAGGCGTGAATCACATCATTAGCTGTCATATTAATTTGCACCTCCCGACCAATGGGAACGTGCATTTCCCCAGTGGTAATACCTGTTTCGGGATAGGTAAAAATCCAAGCGTATTGTAACCCGGTGACGTTAATTTTTAACCCAGGTGGTTTGCCGACATTTTCAGGGCTAGCCCCAATGCTAGGAGATACACTACCTACACCGGGAGCATCCCGCTTTTGAGGAATTTGGTCAGCATTGCGGACTGCGGCTGTTGCTGGGTCTTGCATCGCCTCATCAGATTTCTGCTGATTAAGATTGGGTGCAGTGCTAGGAGGCGTATCATTTAAAGTTGCAGCGATCGCCGCTCCAGGCATTGCCATCGATTCCTGCATAATGGGAGATTCATGGACGGAGTGGGGATCAAATCCACCGATGTCATTATAAACTTCAAAGCTATAGACAGAAATACCGATAACTATAATTGCGGGGATCGCTGTCCAAAGTATCTCTAAAGGTACATTACCCTCAATTGGGGGGCCATCTTCATTATCACCTGCCCGGCGACGATATTTAACTGCACAGTAAATTAATACACCTTCAACAATCAAAAATATACCTGCTGAGACGGTCATCATCGTATTAAAAAGACCATCTACTAGCACGGCTTCATCCGAGGCTGCTGTTGGCAACAAACCGTGATTTTGACCGTACCATAGGCTTGTTAGGGTTAGCCCGATACCAATTAATAATGTCCAAATGGAACTTGGGATTTTCACGGCTCACTTAAATGAATTAATGACGTTATCTCGAAGCGACTTACTTACTAAGGTAATCTAGGCTATTAGATATTGACCCGAAAGGTCTGAAATTTTTATTAATTTTTTCGAGTATTTTCCTAATCTTGAGTAAAAGAGATTTATTACATACTTTCCAGAGTAGATATCAAAAATTAGAAAAATTTAAGGAAAATTTAGCAAATGAAATGGTATTGATAATAACCAATTGCTGACAACTTGAAAAATACCTAAAGCTTCTGGCTAGCAAGGGCAAAAGTGATTCAAATTATTAGAAGAAAGCCCATCAATAAACCTTGGTATATACGCTAGGGTGGATATGGGTCGGTATGAAAATTACAAATTTTAAGAAGTTCTACCAAAAAGTGGGCAGAAGGTATTGTTCATGAGCGAATTTGTCCTAAAACAACAAAATGAAGCAGCAACAGAGCAGCAAAAGCCCAAGGAAGTAATTCGTCGCCTCGTGTGGAAAATGAGCATAGCCACCTTGATTTTGATGGCTATAGGCAGTGCTACCCGCGTGATGAATGCTGGGCTGGCTTGCCCAGACTGGCCACTTTGCTATGGAGAACTAGTACCAGCCAAGCAAATGAATCTCCAAGTGTTTTTGGAGTGGTTTCACCGTTTGGATGCCAGTTTAATTGGCATTAGTGCGATCGCTTTGTTTGGTTTATCCTGGTGGCATCGCCAGGCGTTACCCCGTTGGCTACCTTGGGCGGGGACATTTGCCCTGTTTTTAATCGTCTTCCAAGGGATTCTGGGCGGACTCACCGTTACTCAATTGTTACGATTTGATATCGTCACAGCCCACTTGGGGACAGCGTTATTGTTTTTCATTACCCTACTGATTATTGGCATGGCTCTGACTCCCTACCAGGGAACAGGCAACGTTGGTAAACTGCCTTGGGTGGGTTTAACAGCCGCGATTTTAGTTTATCTGCAAAGTCTATTAGGTGCTTTGGTCGGCTCTCGTTGGGCGTTACATCAGTGCTTTGGTGGTTCTCAACTGTGTGGCGTGATGTATAGCCACATTTTCGGCTTAGTACCGCCTACAGTCGCAACTTTAGCCGTAGTGTTGATTTCCTGGCGTACACCAGCACTACACCCAGCTTTGCGGAAACTAGCTAATATGGCAGGTGGGTTGTTAATTTTACAAATCTTGTTGGGATTTGCTACCTTCCGATTACATCTACAAGTCGAACCTCTGACTGTCACTCATCAAGCTGTAGGTGCGATACTTTTAGGTGTTTTGGTGGGTTTTACAGTTCTCGCACTCCGCGACTGGGCTGCAAACGGTGAGATTGAGGTGATAGGTGACAGGTGACAAAAGAGCAGAAGAGACAAGACATAATTTTTTGACTTTTGACTTTTTTCTGCCCAATCCCCATGTTGGTAATGAACTACTGACACCAGAAAAGTATGAAACAGTGAGGAGGAAGGTATCTGAGCGAAAAAGCAGGAAGCGTTTTCTCCTTCCACCCATCGCTGGCAGACTTTCTCACTACGAAATGAAGCTCAAAACTCTACTCCCTGCCTTTTAACTCAACACTCTCTACATGGCAGTAGTAAAGGCAAGGATTACCAATCTAGAGCAATGGCCGCACATAAGTTCTTGAAAAAAAAGGAATTAAAGCAAAAATGATCGAGACTAATGTCTCTCGCCACCACGAAACCTTTCTTCAGGTAGTCCAAAGCTATTATCAGCTTACTAAACCTAGAATTATTCCATTGCTACTAATTACTACTGCCGGGAGTATGTGGATTGCGGCAAAAGGCGCAGTAGACCCTTTGCTGTTGTTAGTTACTCTGGCTGGTGGGACTTTAGCCGCAGCTAGCGCGCAGACAATTAACTGCATTTATGACCGGGATATTGATTACGACATGGAACGGACGCGTCATCGTCCCATGCCTTCTGGGAGGGTACAACCGCGTGATGCCCTGATTTTTGCGATCGCCCTAGCAATACTTTCTTTTACCCTCCTCACCGTATTTGCTAATCTCCTAGCTGCTTCCCTAGCATTCTCTGGCATTATTTTTTATATTTTGGTCTACACCCATTGGCTAAAGCGTCATAGTACCCAAAATATTGTCATTGGTGGCGCGGCTGGTGCAATTCCGGCTTTAGTCGGTTGGGCAGCCGTTACAGGTACTTTAAGCTGGGCTGCATGGCTAATTTTTGCGATCGTCTTTCTGTGGACACCACCCCATTTCTGGGCTTTAGCTCTGATGATTCGTGATGATTACGCCAAGGTGGGCATTCCCATGCTACCTGTAGTCGAAGGTGCTACAGTCACGGTGAAGCAAATTTGGTACTACACCCTGATTACAGTTGTAGCGACGATGTTACTAGTGTTTCCTTTACACGCTAGCGGGATCGTTTACGCTGCCTTCGCAGCTGGTTTAGGAGGATTATTTATCCGCAAGTCTTGGTGTTTGTTACACAACCCCGAAGACCGCACTACAGCTAGAAATTTGTTTCTCTACTCTATCTCTTACATGATGCTGCTGTGTTTGGCGATGGTGGTAGATAGTCTGCCCATTACCCATCGTGTGGTTAATGCGGTGATCGGTTTTATTGGTTAGAGCAATTAGCGATCGCGTTGGTAGATTTCAGGGCGCGATCGCATTTTTGTCAGTTCAAAAAGTATATTAATAAACGCAGAGGGAAGGCAGCGCGTTGCGGGGGTTTCCCTCGTTGTAGCGACTGCCCTGGCGCGGAAGTTCACGCACAGGTTTAATGAGAATACTTAGAAAATAACCAAAGAATCAAGCTCGTTCCTAAAACACAAATAATTCCCGCGACCCCGGCTAGGGGTTTTTTGTTTTTACCAGTCCACCACTCGGAGACTTTACCTGTATAAGTCACTAGTTCGGCTGTATCTATAGTAGCGATCGCAAATACTAAACCTGAATGTAATCCCCAAGCTATACCTAAGTTATTGCGATCGCATATTCTCGCCAAAACTAGCATCATTCCCAATAACCACAGTCCCGGTAGTTGGGGGATGGTTTCCTGTTGTTCCCAAACTAAATGTAAGACAGCAAAAATTATGCTAGAAACTGCTGCTGCTATCCATACAGAATAATCTCGCTCTAATTCCGTCAATAAAAAACCCCGAAATACTAATTCTTCTATCCCCCCAACCAACAACGCTATCAATAAAATAGATGGCAAGATAGATGCTATTTGCTTGATAGTTATTTTTTTAAAGTCGCACCAACCTAGCCAAAATTGACAGGTATACGAAATAGCTATAGTTAACACTCCTAACCCAAAACCTAGTGCTAAAGAGCCTAGCATGGCAAAATTAGCAGCAAATCCATAGTCTGAAAAAGAACTATTAGTTAGCCAAATAACACCCCAAACAATCAGAGGTGCTAATAGATACAATGAGACAATTAATGGTAATTTTTGCTCTGGCTGTAACGGTTTTATGGGTTGCCAATTTAACAGCCTGAGTAATATGAATGCAATTGGTAGCCAACAAACTATCCAAGCAATGAAAAATGCCATCACGACAACTATTACTGGTGCATCTTTCATAAATGCCAGTACATTGTTGATGGATGGCTGAAGGAAATTAGTCAAACTAAACAAAAAAATCACGATAAAATTCTTGCAGAGTAAACATCTTGGTGATTAATCAAGACTCTACCAAAATTGGTGACTTCTGCAAGGGGTCTAATCGTATTTTTGGGTTAGACAAAATTATTTAATTAGGAACACTAGTTTCCTCTGGTTTTAGGGATAAGTTACGGAAACTCACTCCCAGTACCAGAAAATTTTTTATTCTTCGTCTTCCAAATCTTCGTCAGCGTCTTCAATATCTACATCAGGTACAAGCTTCTTATCACTTTCACCAAGTTGAATCAAGTGAATATGTTTGTATCCTAGTCGGATTTCAAATTCATCACCTGGTTTTAAGCCCATTGCTTTGGTGTATGTAGCACCAATCACAATTTGACCATTTTGATGAACACTAACGCGATATGTCGGTTCACGACCACGACCATCTTTTGGTGCTTCTGGACTCAGAGGAATTCCTCTCGCCGATAGCAAAGCATCATAAAAATCAGTAAGATTGACGCGGACTTGGTTATTCTTAGTAACAGTGTAATAACCACACTGCTTGGCTCTTTCTCTTCGTGGTAAATTAGAAAGTTCTTTTACCTTTGCCAGCAGTGATTTTCCAGTTAAAGGCGCGGTTGCAGTTTCACTCATTATTCTTAAGTTTTCCTTACTCTCTCCAAACTGATAAATTATGTCGTCCTATTCCAGTATTTGACTTTTTAGCATTTTTACAAAGCTACTGGGGACTTCAAGTTAAAGGGTGAATTCCTGCTGATATTGTCCTCAAGCACCTCTATTATGGATGACCACAACAGATGAGAGGTCATGAGTTCCACAGGTATTAGTTTCGGTGATTTTACGGCATTTTAAACCATTATTCATGATTGGGAAGGCAATCATTTTTTCTTTTGGCCTTACCGTTACAAAGAAGTTATAGACCAAAGAAATTACAGGTTTTACTTTTGCACTGCCTACCTTTATAGCTTTTGAGTTCTCAGGTTTTACCTACTTTACTCTTGAGCTAAGGACAGCATCGTATTTAAATATGGTCTTACGGACATACACCCTTTTGTCCTACCTGTCGAGACATGAAATTTCTGTCTCTAGACTACAAAGAAACTAAACAGTGTTGGCTGTACTTGTACAGCGATTGATCCTGGTTTTGTTGCTTCGTAATTTTATATTAAATACTAGCATGGACTAATAATAGCAAAATAATTGTTTATTTTAAAATTTAACTTGCAAGTAAACTTATATCTAAATCCCCTAGCTCCTAGAAACAAAAAGCAGCAAGGATTTTATTTAGGGTTCATGACGAAGAGTGACTATTGCTGTATGACTTTTATAAAAATTAATCTAAATTCAGATGAGCAGTTTTGATGAGTAAGTTATATCCTTTGGTTATCTTGATTCAGCCCAGACAAAAAGCTCTGAGTATTACCCTCCTGGTTTATTGTCTTTAGAGAAAAAGGTCTGCTATTTTATGTACGTCTGTCTATGGGAAGAATAAATTTACTCACTTCTGCTGGAGACTTTATGCGACGATCAAATGTTTATTTTCAGCTTTAATGCTTCAATACAGACAAAAGATTTAAAATTTAGTAACTCTTTGGGGTGTTTTATGAATCTTTATGCTCTTAGATGTTGACTTCAAGATGTCTCATTAACCTCAAGAGCATTTATTGTATATATTTCGCCAATATAGAGGATAAACCTATATTCATTCCTGGTAAACCCCCCTTGACTGATCCTGCCAAACAGGTAATTAGAATAATACACTACAATCAATTTTTGCATCCGATCTGAGATGGCAATATAAATCTAGCTGATGGTCGTTCCACGACTGAAATTATCTTAGTTATCTTTAAACTAGAATCAGTCGCTCTTGAAGGATCAGCCTATTAATGCCAATCCTCGAATTAGGGGCAACAATATATATAGGTCACTTTTTGCAACCACCAGCCTTTACACAAGATTTTTTAGGCTGATGCAGCAATTTTAAGAATTTGGTTGGTAATCATGGAAGTTAATTTTAAAATCATTCGGCAACAGCAAAATTCTGCTGCTGTTGTGGAAACTTACCTTTTAGAGACAGAATCTAGCAATACCATTTTGGATTGCCTTAATCGCATTAAGTGGGAGCAAGATGGAACTTTAGCATTTCGCAAAAATTGTCGCAATACTATTTGTGGTAGTTGTGCGATGCGAATTAATGGACGTTCAGCTCTAGCTTGTAAAGAAAATGTGGGTAGTGAACTAGCAAGATTGAAAAATCCAGCCAATAATATTCCAGAAATCACGATCGCACCCTTGGGTAATATGCCAGTGATTAAGGATTTAGTCGTGGATATGAGTAGTTTCTGGAATAATTTAGAAGCGGTAACGCCCTATGTTAGTACCGCCGCAAGACTTGTACCAGAAAGAGAGTTTTTGCAAACACCCGAAGAGCGATCGCTTCTAGATCAAACTGGTAACTGTATTATGTGCGGTGCTTGCTACTCAGAATGCAATGCTCGTGAAGTCAATCCCGATTTTGTCGGACCTCACGCTCTCGCTAAAGCCTACCGTATGGTTGCTGACTTGCGCGACAGCGATACAGCCGATCGCCTAGAAAATTACAACGAAGGGACTAAAGGCGTGTGGGGCTGTACCCGTTGTCTATACTGCGATGCAGTTTGTCCAATGGAAGTCGCCCCCTTAGAGCAAATCACTAAAATTAAACAGGAAATTCTCAGCCATAAACAAGCTAGTGACAGTCGCTCAATTCGCCACCGCAAAGTATTAGTAGATTTAGTCAAAGCCGGTGGCTGGATTGATGAAAGACAATTTGGTGTACAAGTAGTTGGTAACTACTTTAAAGACCTCAGAGGGTTACTTAGTCTTGCACCGCTAGGATTACGCATGATTGCCAAAGGTAAATTTCCCCTCTCATTTGAGCCATCCGAGGGAACAGAACAAGTGCGATCGCTCATTGAAGCTGTGAAACAGGAGGAAGGGGAGAGGTGACAAATCAATTCAAAATTCAAAATTCAAAATTCAAAATTAAATAACTTGGGACTGGGGACTGGGGATTGGGGACTGGGGACTGGGGACTGGGGACTGGGGACTGGGGACTGGGGACTGGGGAGAAAACTAATCATTCATTACTCATTACTCAGCACTCAGCACTCAGCACCGGCTAAACGCCGCGCTACCGCTAACAGCACTCAGCACTCCCTCATCGTGGATCTTGAGGGACGTTTACAGGCTGCCCAAAACGGTCATAGACTGAAATATCCCATTGCCCGTTATTACTCAACTCAAAAGCAATCCTACTGCCATCAGCACTAATCGTAGGGTTGCGAACTTCTGCTTGTAGGTTGCCAGTTAAATTGCGTGCTTGCCGTGTTTCCCGATCATAGAGAAAAATAGCCGATCGCCCCTGACGGCTAGCAGCAAACACAATATAACGAGCATCTTCGGAAACACTGGGATGAGAGGCGATCGTATCTAAAGCATTTAAACCCGGTAATTCGATTAAATTACGCGCCAGGGTATCAAATAAATAAACGTCTTGGCTACCCCGGCGATCGCTAGTAAACACAATATATCTACCCGAAGTTTGCGGATTGAGTTCCGACGCAAGACTATTAAGACTCCTACCCCCTGGATCAAAAGGATAACTCACCAACCGAGGATAGCCAAAACAGCCAGTTAATAAGCCTGTACAAGCAAATATAGGAATAAAAATACGTTTATTCATTAGTCAGTTTAGTCATTAGTCATTAGTCATTGGTCAAAGTTTCTCTCCTTGTTTCCCTAACCCCTAGTTCCAGTCACTCTTCAATTTTGAATTTTGAATTTTGAATTTACTGTGGCGGATTCACAGTCGCACCATTGGGAATATCTAACTCAATATTCGGACCCCTATCGAGAACTTCAATATCCCACTGACCACGGGCGGCGGTTTCAAAAACTATATAACGTCCATCGGGACTGATAGCAGGATTTCTGACCCAACCGCGATAAGTTGGGGTGGCAATTTGTGATTGTTGTGTGGCGCGATCGTACAGTGCTACCACTGGTCTACCTTGGTCACTGGTCAGGTAAGCAATATAGCGTCCAGTGTAGCTGAGACTAGGACTTTCGATAATTGTTTCGCGTCGATTTAAGCCTGGTGTACTAATAAAACTTTGCTGTTGCAAATCATACACAAGTAACCGATGAGTATTATTACGATGAGAAATCAACGCCAAAAAGCGACCATTACCACTTAAAGCTGGTTGTTCTTCTGTGTAGCGACTATTAAGGGAAGTAGGGCCAAGAGGAATATCACCAGAGCCACAAGAGCCTAGCAAAGCGGTCAAACCAAAAACTAAGCTCCAATAAATTGGTTTTTGCAGCCAAAACTGAGAAGTAAATTTTTTCACCTCAGATATCTACTGTTTTCCGTCGCCTATAAGCTTACATCTATCCCGACCGCTTTATACATCCTCATAATCTGTAGAATTATCAGAATCTACATCTGATGAATCTATGGGTTTATACGGTACATAATCAGTTGGGATTGCTTCATCATCCTCTATCTGTCTGCGAGGATTGGTATCAGCAGGTGGACGACGTTTTCTTGGTCTGGGTGGCGTATCTTCGTTTACTTCTGAGCGAGGGGAAGTGTTATTACCCCGACGAGAAGGTTTTCTGGTTTCTCGGCTGGAACTTTCCCAATC
Organism: Anabaena sp. CCY 9402-a; assembly: GCF_963920945.1. NCBI lineage: Bacteria > Bacillati > Cyanobacteriota > Cyanophyceae > Nostocales > Nostocaceae > Anabaena > Anabaena sp. CCY 9402-a. Next base: position 2,521 of record NZ_CAWUDL010000029.1, on the reverse strand, counting down.
ATCAACTTCTTTATTAGAGGAAGAACTCCAATCTTCTTGTTCGTATCTTTCAGGAGTCCGATTGGATGGACGCGTAGGAGGACGGCGGCGCGAGGTTCTATCTGTCGTCGGCTCTGGTCTGTCGCTACTGGTGCGGCGTTCCCTGCGGGGTGGTTGCTCCTCATAATAGTCATCACGAGAGGAACGATCATCTCTGCTAGGTCGAATCCGGGCGCGTACAGGACGTTCTTCTTCTTCCTCCTCTTGATAAGGTAGTGGTTCATAGTCTGATTCCACTTCAGCTTCGTATCCGCTCCGTTTCCTGTTATACGAGTAATCTCTGCTCACCTCGCGCTCATCCACAATCGGAGTGTTACGTTTAGCTTGTTGAGTAGCAATACTCCGTAAGCGAATACTTTCAATAGCAAAAAATACAGTTGTCCCTACCAAAAGCAGTTGACCAAATTGCAAAATCGGGTCTAAACGCCATCCTTGGAAAACAAGAATGAACCCGCACAATAAGCCGACAGCCGCAAAAAAGATATCTTGATCTCTTGACAGTTCTGGACGCACGGTACGGAGAAAATACAGTGCTGCCCCAGCCACAGCCAGGAAAATCCCTAGAATACTGGCTGAGTTCGTCCCAAAATTTACCTGAGCCAGAACACTGGCTGAGTTCAGCCCAAAATTTAGCATTGTTCTTTATCCCAATATCAAATCTATGTTAACGAGCCACACTTAAAATCACTACTTTACGCAATCACAATATAATATTTAAGCTTCAAAGCAACTGGCAAAGAAGCTCTGAAGCTATTCACCCCAAGCTAAAAAAAGCTTAAGTCTGTCAGCAATAGGTCTAATAAGCTGACAGACAATCGTTTGAGAAAGTCGAACTGACTCCCTCAAACATTAGGAACGTTGGATTTTATCTTTTTGGCTGATGAAAATCAACCCAACTGTAGCAGGGATAACAACAATTAAAGTACCCCAACCTAGACTCCAAAGAAAATTTGATAAAGATGGTGTCATGGATCTCAACCTTTATTTACACACTTCATCATAATTCTAATGGTGTATCACATCCTTGAGAAGCCTATTGTGTTGAAAGGCAACAAAGAAAAGGGGACAGGGGACAGGGGACAGGGGACAGGGGACAGGGGACAGGTTACAGAAAATAGGGAAAACTAGATCAGCTTGAATGCAGTCTTGAGCTTAGTTACTTTTCGATACGCGCTAATAATTAACCGCATTTGGTTAGAATTTAAATAGAGAATGCTTTACAAAGCTTAAATTTTTCAGCTTGCGCCTTAAGTTTGTTCTCTGTTCACAAATAGTAGCTCAGATCAATTTCATGACTGGTGTTAACCTAACTGCTTGGATTCTTGGCCCTGTGCTGGGGCTAATGACGTTTTTGTTTATTTTTCGCATCATTCTTACTTGGTATCCACAAGTGGATCTGAATCGGTTGCCGTTTAATCTCATTGCCTGGCCAACTGAACCATTTTTAATCCCTTTGCGAAAACTAGTAACACCCATAGGCGGAGTTGACATCACCCCTATTATTTGGGTTGGGATTTTGAGCTTGCTGAGAGAGATTCTCTTAGGTCAGCAGGGATTAATCACCATGATGTCTCGTGTCAGTTAAAAATTGTGCATGGACATAAGTTTTCAGAACGCCCATGACGCGACGATGCTCCGCCCTGGCTTCGTCCACTATAAAGTGCAGCGTAGCTCATCGCAATCCAGGGAGAACTCACAAGCATTTGATGACAATTTTATTGAACACAGCCTGTAAAAAAGATGAGTTACCGCGAGATCATTACTATAGAACCCGACAAAAGAGGTGGAAAACCTTGTATTCGACGCATGAGAATCACTGTTTACGATGTTCTAGGTTGGCTAGCAGCAGGTATGTCTCACACTGAGATTCTAGATGACTTTCCTGAGTTGACAGAAGCAGATATCAGAGCTTGTTTAGAATTTGCGGCTGATCGAGAGCATCGTCTCGTTGCCTCGGTGGGTGTGTCTTGAAACTACTGTTTGATCAGAATTTGAGCCGTAAGCTTGTAACTCGAATAGCAGATATTTTTCATTATTCCAGTCATGTGCAGTTTCATCAACTGCAAGATCCGCTTCATCAACTTAATTATGCCGCGATCGCTTGTTATATCCCTTTTATAAACGCTCAAAAATAACTATAAAAATATCAAAATCAACATTACATTTGGCTAATTTGCCTGAGTGTAGCATATAAGCTACAGGGAGATGACCAGGGGCTGATGTTTTTAACGAGTCATACAAGTCAACATAGTACAACCAATCATCTTTTTTTCGCCAACCTACTAAATCACCAAATTGTTCAATAGCTTGATATTGACTAAAGTAAAACTGTTCTTTTTTTTGTTTATAAATATTCTCTAAAACTCGTTTTTGAACATTAAAGCCAAATCGTCCATTACTGTGTTTACTCCAGAGTTTATCTATGTTATTAGGACTTACGCATTGACAGAATAACAAAATAGTGAATTGATGAATATAGGTC